>NZ_JADBUZ010000003.1:0-67646 GCF_020245305.1 Microcystis sp. M20BS1
GGGTGTGGGGTGTGGGGTGTGGGGTGTGGGGTGTGGGGTGTGGGGTGTGGGGTGTGGGGAAATGGGGAGAATAAATAAAAATAATCTCCTGACTCCTGACTCCTGATTACTGTCTCCTGAATCCTGACTCCTGATTACCGTCTCCTGACTCCTGAATCCTGACTCCTCAATGGCTGATTTTTTTGTGCAGAAATAACTTTTGTGGTCGATTAAATAACCAATTGCTCAACCAACCGTCGGTTTTTTGCAGACGATAACCGCTACTTAAGTAGAGTGACTGGGCTGCTAGATTATTATCGAGAACATGGAGGGAAAGTTCCTCAAAACCCCATTCTCTAGCGATCTGTTCACACTTGAGCAGCAATCTCCGGGCCAGACCGGCACGCCGGTGATCGGGACTAACGGCTAAATTAGAGATATAAGGAATGGGAACAGCTAAAAAAGCACTGGATTTTAAGGCAATTTCCGCCGTAGCGACAATAATTTCCTCAGGACCCGTGGCGGTGACACTGGTTTGACTGACTACCAGACAGTGATAGTAAGGGGTATCACCGCGTAATCGTCCCCGTAAGTCCTCGTAAATGCCTAATTTAAAGATAGGACGCAGAAAAGACCAATAATTGGCCGTGGGGAAAAAACTATCGGCGATAATCTCCGCCAAGCTTTTGAGATCTTGGCTTTGGGCCAAACGCACCTCGACGGTAATGGCGGCAGTGTCACCGGTCGCTTCCGAGTCGGAGGGATGAGACAATAGGTATGAGATAAAACAGGAGTCCACTTTAATCACAGGAGTCGGGAGGGAAGATGGGGGTGGCGGTCCTTATCTAGGAAGGGTAAATAGGGATGGGAGCTAGTTGGGGGAATCAAGCATCTATCTTAAGGAGAAGACCGCAATTTTTCAAGACTACTGAATCAAAATCTCATCTATTCTACTGCCTATAGCCACGGCTGGGGGAAAGACCGCTATTTTTCGGGAATTTTTTTTGATCGCCGGGCCATGGTTAAGAGGGGGATGATGCCGGTCAGAACTAATTTCTTTCTTTTTGGGTCAATTAACTATATTCTTTAATCTAATCTATCCTCCTACCCCCCTCTATGATCAAGGAAATTTCCGCTTATTTGCAAGTGTTCCGCAGTCAAAAAATGGCGGCTTTGTTATTCTTAGGTTTTGCTTCTGGATTACCCTTATTGCTCACCAGTCGCACCCTGCAAGCTTGGATGACCACCGAAGGAGTTGATCTGAAATCGATCGGTTTATTTAGTTTAGTCGCTCTCCCCTACTCTCTTAAATTTCTTTGGTCTCCCTTACTCGATCGCTATGTTCCTCCTTTTCTTGGTCGTCGTCGCGGTTGGATTTTAATCGCTCAAATTTGTCTAACTTTAGCGATTGCAGCCATGGCTTTTCAACAACCAAAACAATCTTTGGAATTATTGGCAATTAATGCTCTACTGATCGCCTTTTTTAGTGCCACTCAAGATATTGCCTACGATGCCTATCGCACAGATATTTTAGAAAAATGGGAGATGGGTGCCGGGGTAGCGATCGGGGTTTTAGGTTATCGTTTGGCTTTAATTCTAACTGGTTCGATAGCTTTAATTTTAGCCGATCACTTTCCCTGGCCTCTCGTCTATCTTTTCCTAGCTGGATTGATGGCTTTAACGATTATTTGGTCTTTTTTTGCCCCAGCTACTCCCCCTAGAGATGATACTCCCCAAACTCTTTTAGAGGCGGTTTGGTTGCCTTTTTGGGAGTTTTTTCAACGCTATCAATTAGGTCAAGGAATCGGCATTCTCGCCTTTATTGTTCTCTATCGTTTAGGGGATGCTTTAGTTAATAATATGGTGACTCCTTTTCTCTTAAAAACTGGTTTCAGTCAAACCGCTATCGGGGCGATCCAAGGCGGTATGGGCATGATAGCAACTATGGTGGGAGTTTTATTAGGTGGTTCCCTGTTAAGTCGTTGGGGAATTAATCGATCGCTCTGGATTTTTGGCGGCTTGCAAGCTATTAGTAATTTAGCCTATTTTATTTTAGCAAATTTAGGGCAAAATTATCCTTTTATGGTCTTAGCTATTAATATTGAAAACTTCTGCAGCGGTCTAGGTACTGCCGCTTTTGTGGCTTTTTTAATGAGTCTTTGTAATGCTCGTTTTACTGCTACTCAGTACGCCCTCTTATCGAGTTTAATGGCTTTTAGTCGCGATATTTTAGTCGCTCCCGCCGGAGTTTTAGCAGCGGCGATCGGTTGGCAGTGGTTCTTTTTAATCACGGTAATTGCCGCTTTACCCGGGTTAGCGTTATTGCCTTTATTCGCTCCATGGCAAGAGCCGAATTAGGCTAATTTACGAGCTAGGAAGTGATGATTTATTCTTCCGATTTCACTCGCATAACTACTAAAGTCATATCGTCACTACT
This sequence comes from Microcystis sp. M20BS1, assembly GCF_020245305.1. Taxonomy (NCBI): domain Bacteria; kingdom Bacillati; phylum Cyanobacteriota; class Cyanophyceae; order Chroococcales; family Microcystaceae; genus Microcystis; species Microcystis sp. M20BS1. Next base: position 2,417 of record NZ_JADBUZ010000003.1, read on the forward strand.
GTCATTTCCTAACCCGGTAAAAGCGTCCACTTTTCCAAATAAATATTTTAGAATCTGTTCAGGATCGTTGTACTGTTGACAGGCTTCTTTAACTGCCGATAGCCAATTTTTCTGATCAAATCTTTCCCCTTTCGAGTTGACTGCATCGGTAAAGCCATCGGTATAATAGATCAGCGTATCTCCCGCTTCTAATTGCACTTGGGCATCATCATAGATAGAATCGGCCTCTAAACCAACTAATGTCCCTTCCGTGTCAAGAGACTCTAACTCTGCCGTTTTAGCCCGCCACCAGAGGGTGGGATAATGGGCAGCATTACTGTAGCCAAGACGCTGCGTCAGGGGATCATACTCGGAATAAAATAATGTCACGAAACGATGAGAATTATCGAGATCGGCATACATAACCCGATTGAGATGACGCAAAATCTGGGCCGGGGAGTGACGATTTAACACTTCCGCTCGCAACATTCCCCGGGTCATGGTCATCAATAATCCTGCTGGGACACCTTTTCCCATGACATCACCGATGACTATACTCCAAGGAGCGGTACTGGCTTCCATTTCCGCCTCCCTTGCCGGTTTAAATTGATCGTAGTTGCAGGGGATAAAATCATAATAGTCGCCACCAACGCGATTAGCCGTTTTGCAGTGGGCTGCCAATTCTACCCCCTGAATTTTCGGACATTGCCGGGGTAAAAGACGATTTTGGATTTCGGAAGCGATTTCTAACTCTCGATCCTGACGTTCCTTGGCCCGTAATTCGATCGTTAATTCATTATTAGCTATAGCTACCGCCGTTTGATCGGCCACTAGCTGCAACAGTTTACGACGGGTGGGTGTCCAACCATAATCGGGATCGCGACTGAAAACGTATAAACGTCCCCGCTCACTATTTTTTACCAAAACTGGTGTACTATAAATCTGCGTACCCTGTCCGAGAGTTTGCCGGATTTGATGGTCGAGACTATCGAGAAGCGATCGACTATTTTTATTCTCAAGTGGCGTTTCTTGGTTTAATTGTCGGATAATTGCCTCTAATTGTCGGCGTAGTTCCCCATTAATTTGATTATCTTGGCAATGCAGTTGATCAAGCGCCACTTGACCGTTATTTTTACTCAAAATCAACGCCCCTCCCTCCGCGTCTGCCACTCGTGCGGCCATCAAGGGGGTAAGATCGAGGAATTGGTTTAAATTATTGAAACTCCGCAGGGCAAAACCGAGGGAACTTAAGAGATTTTGAACTTTGTTTTGTTCACGATATAAACTGGCGACCAACTCTTTTAAGGCTAAAATTGGCTTAATATCGGCACTTTGATCGCCCATATTGACGGTGGCAGTGGTGAGAGTGTCCCTCGGTTCCGGCTCAGAAAGCATAAAATGATTTTTGTGGCGGTGACATGATTATAGCTAGATGGTCATTGGGTTATGACCTGTTTAAGTTTAACAGTATAGTCGATCTTTTCCTGACTGCCACAATTTAACCCTGATGTTTTACTATTTCTGTTTTTTCACACCTAAGACTGAGGCTGATAGCTTGACCTTATAATAATTAGAAGTATTTAACTTGATCCATTGACTTTATGACCTTGCCTCTCGATGTTCCCACGGCGATTAATCAACGTCGTTCTATTAAAAATTTTACCACCGATCCGATCGCCCCAGAACTGCTGAAAACCCTAGTAGAATTAACCGTTGCCGCACCTAGTAGTTTCAACATCCAAGATTGGCGAATTATTTTAGTACAAGATGAGGCACAAAAGGCCGCTTTAGCCGAGGCCGCTTGGGGACAAAAGCAAATTATCCAAGCACCAGTTACTTTTGTTTTCGCTGCCGATGCTGCCGCAGGAGGAGGAGAGCTAACTCCTATCTATGAACAGGCTCTCAGTACAGGTGCCTGGAGCGAAGGCACGGTAAAATATTTTAAACAGGCAATCCCGGGATTTCAAAAGGATTTGGGCGAAAAAACCCGGGAATACGCGATTAAAGATGCCATGATCGCCGCTACTCATCTGGTTTTGGCTGCCGAAAGTCTCGGTTTATCTAGTTGTTTTCTCAACGGTTGGATCGAGGACAAGGTAAAAGCTGTGATCGGTGCTGCCGATCATCCCGATCTGGCGATCGCTGTTGTCGTTCCCATCGGTTACGCGGCGGAACCTCGGCTTAATCCGGGGCGTTTACCTTTAGATTACAATGTTTTTGTGGATCGCTTGGGTAATCCCTATCAAATCTAAACTCTATTAACTGGATTTAATCTCGTTTCGATCGCTGTTTTGTCCGGTGGTTTGGGGGTGGGTGTCGGTGTCGGTTTGCAGGAGTTGGTGTTGCTGATTTGAGATAGGAAGCTTCTGGCAAACTAACTTTTAGATAGGATGGCACGGTTGGCATTCATAGCTTGATTCAGCAACGCCTTGTATTGTGGCAAAATTAACAATTTAATCTGCATCAAGCTGCGCTAATACAGCCGACATCGATCTTAATTTTTTCACAAGATATAAGGTTAATTATTTGTATAACAAGTCCCTAAGAACCTTATTCATACCAAAACTCGGAACTTCCCGCACATTTTTCGTCTCTAAATAACCATTGTTGAAACACTTGTTCTCTACCGTCATAAGGTGCAACAATCTGATAAACTTTTAGAGATTTTTTAGCAATTCTCTGGCTGCCCTTGTCAGTTAATTCATAACCTAACAAGTTTAAAAAATTACGAATAATCGTCAGAGGACGGGAAGTATTAGCGAGGTTAATCTTGGTGATAGTTTTAATCTCGTTACGGTTTTTAATGGCAATTTCCGCCATTTTTTGTAAATCGGCATCATGATTATTTAATTCTCTTTCAGGATTAGCTAATAATACGGGAATTCCCAACAATTCTAACGTCCCGATAATCACTCCTAATTGACTACTATTAAAATCGGGAATAAATAAACTTCCGTGACCTGATTCTATCAGTTTACGCGCAATTAAAGCATCTCGATCACACAAAAATTGTCGCCCAATTGTCAAAAAGTAATGTAAGCGTAGTTCTTGATACCATCCTTGATCATCTTTAATTACTAATTGTGGTGTGACGGGGATTCCATAGCGTTTGTATAGGTCATATTTCCTGATAATTCTCCTTTCTTTTACTGACTTAACTAACTGTTTTTTTAGCAGACGACACTCTGATTCCGTTATCTCGGATGCGCTGGCAATTGCCTCGCATTCAGAACGATAATTATGTTCCATAATTTCTTCAATTGCTTCCGTTAACTGATTAGTTATGTCTAGTTCTTCTTCCTGATTTCGTTCTTTAATTCTATGACCTTCTGCTTGTAAAATCCCTAGAATTGACTGACGATAATTAAGCATATAAGCATTGACTCTTACGGCCATTTTTGCCCAACAGAGGAGAGATTCCGCTTGAAAAGTTGTATCTAAATCCTCCAGAGATTCTAAATCTGATTGGTGTAGTAAGCGAATATTAACCTCGGTTAATCGGTGTCCAGAGGTGAGAAGTTTGGGGATAGAAGTGGATCCATTGCCCACCTGATTAAATCCGTACACTGCTGACCAAATATAACGAGGAATATTCTCTCTAATTCTTCCTAAAAATTGAGCGATAGAAGTGGGATTCTGAATTCCCTGTGCTAAACACCAAACCGAGGAAAAGTGTTGCTGAATATCAATACTAATTCCCGTTTCGATCGCGGGACTAGCTAGAACTATATCATAGTTAAGTAACAACTGATTTAAATTGCCAATCGCTTGATAGGCAGCGTGACTAGAATCTTGCAATGACTCTGAGTCTATCCGCAGAACTTTCTTATGAGGAAATTGCTTTTTTAGATAAGATTCTAGGGTAATTGTTCCCCATTTGCTGGTTAATTTTTGTGCTGATAGACAAACAAAGGGTTTTCCTCCGTCTTTAATATGTTTGACCAAATCATTAACTAGCCGTTGGGGAGTATTATCGGAGTAGTTATAAACTCGCCAAGCTTCTTGATAACTAGGTTTCCACTCGTTACTAATCAAGAAAGTTTCTAGTTTAATTGCAGCTAAAGAAGTTAAATAATCTAGGGAAATATCACTTAAATCAGCATCAGCGACTAGGACTTTACCCCCACTGCTGACCACAGTTTGCAGCAAGGACTTTAGGGATTTTAAAATTGCCACACGATTAGTTTTACAAGTATCCCCATTTAACCCATGCCATAGAACCTGTTCGATCTCATCGATAATAATGATAGCTCCTTGGCAATCTTCTGCTTTAAATTTAGCTTGTGATTGGGGATGGAGAGAGTCAATACATAAACCATAACCGTAAATTTGTGCCGCAGGATTATCTCTAATTTTGCTGATATAGTTTAAACCAAAGCGTTGACACAACTCCTCTACCAGTTTCACCCGATGACCAATAACTAAAACTTTTTGTTGATTGGCAATAGCTTGTTTAACTATCTTGGCTAAAAACTCAGTTTTTCCCGTACCTTTAGCCGATTTAATCGCTATTAACTGCGCTGATGTAGGAACAGAAATATCTGGCAAGTAACGGCTATTTAACTCTAGATGAGGTGGGAGAGTTAAACTATTTAAACTTGCTGCCTTCCAAATCTCCCAAGAGGTAGCTTTTTGATAGACTTGTTTAAAGTAATCTTCTCCTCGATTGATTAGTAAATCATCCACTCCTTTACCGTCAGCAGCATCCCAAGTAACCACCTTTACCTCACAGTTAGCCTGGGTGAATAGATAACCCATTCTCTGTAAAGCTAAATTAACCGCTTGCTGGGTTTTCGGTTTAGTTTCTTGGTCGAAAACTAGATAAATCTTTCGTCCAGAATTAGCTAATTTTTCTAGCTGCGGAATTAGATGAGATTTACCGATTCTCCTACCTAGTTCGTCCTTGGGAGTACGATAACCATTGTGAATCCCGGGTAAAGCAATTGTCACATAACCTGCTGTTAGTAATGCCCCCGCTTTTTTCGCTCCTTCCGTAAGACAAATAGGTATCTCTGGATGTTTGATTACCCAGGACCAAAAACCGAGATCCTCTTGCTTATTATCCACTTCTTCAGTTAAAATATTAATACTGATATGCTGGGCTACTTTTTGCCAAATTTTCAGGGGAACCCGCAAAGCAAAGACTCCCGTGGGGGTTTGGGGAGGATGTTCGTACTTAATCGGTTTAGCATTATCGAAGCTTAAACGGGGAAAATCGGGCTTAAAACAGCCCCAAGAGTCATAATTGCCCGTTAGTAAGTCAATTCCTGAACACCACCAACCGCCTTGACTGGTATGTTCATAACGCTTGAGAATACTATCCCTAACTCTGCCATCATTGCGTCGCGGTAATTCTTGGGAGTAGAGTAGGTATTCACTGGGAGATAGCCCCGCTAAACCGGTGACATTGAGAGCGATTAACTCCGCATCCACCCCGCTACCACGCCATTCTTCTAAATATTTCATCCTTGTCCTCTACTGGCTAGACGCTATATATAGCGTTTTGTCCTATTATTCTAGCGGTAAGCCACTAAATAGCGAAAAGAGAAATTTTACTCTCTCAGAGGTTCTCAGAGGAAATTTGACTTTTAATCCACTCTTGTCTTAAATTATCGAAAAGTTAAGAACAAATAAAATCTCATCATAACCTCCTCAGCAGTCAGTCTGTTTTGCAATCAAATAAAAAGCTTTTTGTCAAGCATACAAAAGAACCACTTTGAGAGAGAATCGAGAATTTTTTCCAGAAAATGTCATCCAAAACACGGTTTTTAGGGAACAAAATAATCCTGGTTATACCACATATAGAGTGATAAAATTATTTAACACGCTAGATGTTGTGTTTTCCCAGAAAATCTGATAGAATGCTCTAGTACAAATAGATTAATTTGTCAAGTTTTTTAACGCCGCAATTTCCCAATTATGCAATCGAAGCCCTTGACTACTGCCGTCTCCATTCACAAAAATAACGAAGTAATACCCTTTCGTTCTACCCCTTTAGCTAATATGGGCAGCCATGGAATTAGAGTGATTCGGCGCGATGGTTCCACCACCAGCTTAAATATCGGCAAAATTCGCGACGTGGTAGAGTGGGCTTGTGAAGGTAAAAAAGTCAATTCAATCGCCTTAGAAGCGGGTTTAACCACACGCCTGCGGGATGGGATTACCACTAGGGAAATACAGGATAATTTAATCAATTGCGCCCTAGAAATGTGTAGTCCCGAGGAACCGGATTGGCGCTATGTAGCGGGAAGATTGCATATTTGGAGTCTGTGGAAAGATACCTTAGTAGTCCGAGGTTATCAGTACGGAAATTACGAGAAAACCGTCAAAACTCAAGTTAAAAATCGGCTGTACGACGAAAGGATTCTCATCTATTCCGAAGCAGAATTAAAAGAAGCCGGTTCTTGGATTAATCCCGATTGGGATATCGATTATGATTACGCTGGGGCATTGTTAATCACTAGCCGTTATTTACTCAAAAATGAGTTACCCCAAGAGGCATTATTAACCTGTTCCTTACTGCTTGCCACTGTGGAAGAGCCGGCTAATAGACTCCCCTGGGCTAAGAAATTTTATCAAGCAATTGCTCAAAGAAAAATCTCTCTTGCTACCCCAATTTTAGCCAATTTACGCACACCCAAAGGTTCCCTAACCAGTTGTTTTATACTTTCCATTGATGACAGTTTAGAAAGCATTTTCAGCGAGATTACTAATGCTGCCCGCATCTCCAAAAATGGTGGCGGTGTCGGGGTGAATGTGAGTAGAATTCGCTCCACTGGTAGCTGGGTAATGGGGAAAGCTAATGCTTCTGGGGGGATTATTCCTTGGATTAAATTACTCAACGATACAGCTATTGCAGTAAATCAGGGGGGAAGACGCGCCGGGGCAGTAACTATCGGTGTTGACATCTGGCATTTAGATGTGCCAGAATTTCTGGAAATGCAGACAGAAAACGGTGATCAAAGACGCAAAGCTTATGATGTTTTTCCCCAATTAGTTATCACCGATGAATTTATGCGTCGGGTGATAACTAAAGCCGAGTGGACATTAGTAGATCCCTACGAAGTTCGCACAAAATTAGGTATAGAATTAGCGGAACTATGGGGGGAAGAATTTGAAGAGGCTTATCGTTTAGTAGAGGCTAATTTAGATAAAGAGGTTCTCCTCTATAAAAAAATCAATGCCCGGGACTTATTTAAAAGTATCATGCGTTCCCAAGTAGAAACAGGAATGCCCTACATTGCCTTCAAAGATACCATCAATCGCGCTAATCCTAATAAACACGATGGCTATATCCCCGGTGTAAATTTATGCACGGAGAGTTTCTCGAATGTCACCCCGGATAAAACTGCCCATTGCTGTAATTTAGTTAGCCTTAATTTAGCCAACATCGACAAGGAAGAAATCGAGTCTAATTGTCAAATCGCTGTCAGAATTCTCGACAATACTATCGATATCACTAACCCTCCCTTTGATAATGCTAAAAACCACAACGATAAATATCGCACTATTGGGGTAGGGGCGATGGGATTGGCTGACTGGTTAGCTAAACGGAAATTATCCTACAATAACCTGTCAGAAATTAGTAATTTATTTGAAGAAATTGGCTATTGGTGTACCTATTCCTCGATGGAATTAGCCAAAGAACGCGGCGCTTATCAAGCTTTCTTGGGTAGCGAATGGAGCCAAGGTAAATTAATCGGTGCTAAACCAGTGGAATGGTTTTTAAATAACGCAGTGCAACCGCAAAGATGGCAACAATTAGCAACAGATATTCAACGATTTGGCATCCGTAATTCCCATATTACCGCCATTGCTCCTAATACTTCCTCCAGTTTGGTACAGGGATGTACCGCTAGTGTTTTGCCGGTTTATAGTCGCTTTTTCTACGATAAATGGGCAAAGGGAACCGTTCCCATCGCACCACCTTTTATTGAAGAAGCTTTCTGGTTTTATCCAGAGAATAAAAATCTCGAACAGCAGCAGGTGGTAAAAGCGATCGCTACTATGCAAGAATGGATCGATACGGGGATTTCTATGGAGTTATTATTCAACCTCAATGAAGGGGTTTACTTTCCCGCAGAACCTAACCGTTGTCTCACTGCTAAAGATATCTTTGATACTCTAATCATGGCGTGGGAATTGGGGTGTAAAGCGATTTATTATGTCCGTACCGTACAAAAGGACAATTTTCGAGAGTCTGACGATAGTTGTTCTAGTTGCGCTAATTAAAGTTAACTTGGGTGGGCAATGCCCACCTTAATTTTTTTATATAATTTAAAGGTGAGTTTTATTGATCACCTAATCACAGCTATGGATAAGACTTTATACGAACAGGATTACTATCTCTGGTTAGAGAAAACCATATCTTTACTAGAAAATCGCCAGTTTTCTGAGTTGGATTTAGAAAATTTAATTGAAGAAATAAAAGATATGTCCAGAAGAGAACGTCAGAAGTTAGAGAGTTTACTAACTAAACTCTTGGAACATTTACTTAAATTAACTTATTGGCAATCTAAGCGCGATTACAATAAAAACAAGTGGCGACGAGAGATTTTAAATTTTCGCATTCAAATAAAAAGAATTATTAGCAACAAAAAGGATGGAAACTATAATACAAACTTAGTATCTTATCTCACCGAGATTCTCGATCAATGTTATGAGGATGCTTGCCATCTATTTGTCGAAGGTTCTGGCATCGATAAAAGACTTTTAAGTGCTACACCTATTGGATCAATCAACCAAATTTTAGATGAAAATTGGTTTCCTGAGTTTCTCGGAGAGGATTAAGCAATGAAGAGTGATTTATACGAACAGGATTACTATCTCTGGATAGAGAAAACCATATCTTTACTAGAAAATCGCCAGTTTTCTGATTTGGATTTAGATAATCTCATCGAGGAGATTAGCGACATGGGCAAAAGTCAACGACAAAGCTTAAAGAGTTATTTAACTCGCTTATTAGAACATTTGCTAAAACTGGTTTACTGGCAGTCGGAATTAGAATATAATCAAAGAGGATGGAAAAATGAAATTAGGAATTTTCGTCGTGCCATAAAAAGAATTATTGCCGATAGTCCTAGTTTACAGCCTTATCTGATTGAAATTTTTAACAACTCTTTTCAAGAAGCTCGTATTTCTTTTATCGAATTATCGGGAATGGCTGAAAATTTGGTCAGGTTAGCTCCAATTTGTACTATAGAACAGGCGTTAAATGAGGATTGGTTTCCTGAAATATCAAAATAATGGGAATAATTATGGAAACGAACTTATACGAACATGATTACTATCTCTGGATAGAGAAAACCATATCTTTACTAGAAAATCACCAGTTTTCTGAGGAGGTTCAAAGACTGATCGGGTTCCAATTATTTTTATTAATAAATACTTTACACACTTCCTACCAGGTAAGCAAGAGGGCTACGCCACTACTACCAAATCATTACCCTGGAAGCTTTTCAGTGAGCAGAAAATCTCCAGACGGCCAATGTTTGCACAAACGAACCTCCTTGAAGTGTGGCAAGAGGCAGTAGAAGCTGATAGGCAAATCGCCATTCCGGGCGATTACCGAACTCAACAAGAAAATTACAGATTTTTTCAAGCTAGGATCAAAGATTTTGTATCGAAAAATACAAAACTGGACAAAGTGACTGTTTAGGATGGGTTTTTTGAGAAGCTTAAGAACCGATCCATACGTCAAAGGAGTTTTCCATGCCCGAAACGCCACAAGAAGTCTTGAAAATGATTCAGGACAACAATATTAAGATTATTGACCTAAAATTTATTGATATGCCCGGTATCTGGCAACACTGCTCGTTCTACTACGACCAAATCGATGAAAGCTCTTTCAGCGATGGTGTTGCCTTCGATGGTTCCAGTATTCGCGGTTGGAAAGCAATTAACGAATCCGACATGGCCATGGTTCCCGATCCTACCACCGCTTGGATCGATCCCTTCTACAAGGAACCGACCCTAAGCATGATCTGTAGCATCAAAGAACCGAGAACCGGTGAATGGTATAGCCGCGATCCTCGCTCTATTGCCCAGAAAGCGATCAATTATCTTAGCACTACCGGTTTAGGTGATACCGTATATTTTGGACCAGAAGCAGAATTTTTCCTCTTTGATAGCGCTCGTTTCGACCAAACCGCCAACTCCGGCTATTACTACATGGATAGTGTCGAAGGTCGTTGGAATAGCGGTAAAGACGAAAAAGACGGAAATCTTGCCTATAAACCCGCCTACAAACAGGGTTATTTCCCCGTTAGTCCCACCGATACCTCTCAAGACATTCGCACGGAAATGCTCTTAACCATGGCCGACTGCGGAGTTCCCATCGAAAAACATCACCACGAAGTCGCTACCGGTGGTCAAAACGAGTTAGGGATTAAATTCTCTACCCTAGTACGGGCCGCCGACTACTTGATGACCTACAAATACTGCATTAAGAACGTGGCTAAGAAATACGGTAAAACCGTCACCTTTATGCCTAAACCCATCTTTGGCGATAATGGTTCCGGGATGCACGTTCACCAGTCTATCTGGAAAGATGGTCAACCCCTGTTCGCCGGGGATAAATACGCCGGACTCAGCCAAATGGCACTGTACTACATCGGTGGTTTGCTTAAACACGCTCCCGCTCTCTTAGCTTTAACTAACCCCACCACCAACTCCTACAAGCGTCTCGTCCCCGGTTTTGAGGCCCCAGTAAACCTGGCCTACTCCCAAGGTAATCGCTCCGCTTCGATTCGGATTCCTTTATCGGGAAGCAACCCGAAAGCTAAACGTTTAGAATTCCGTTGTCCTGATGCGACTTCTAATCCCTACCTCGCTTTTGCAGCTATGCTCTGTGCTGGTATCGATGGGATTAAAAATCAAATTGAACCGGGAGAACCTCTCGATGTGGATATCTATGAACTCAGTCCCGAAGAATTGTCAAAAATACCCTCTACCCCCGGTTCTCTAGAAGCAGCACTAGAAAGTCTCGAAAAAGATCACGCTTTTTTGACCGATTCTGGTGTTTTTACCGAAGACTTTATCCACAACTGGATCACCTACAAACTCGATAACGAAGTTAACCCGATGCGCTTACGTCCCCACCCCTACGAGTTCTCTCTCTACTACGATGTCTAAGGTTTGATTGACTAATCATTAATCCTAGGGTAGGCTTTTTGCCTGCCCCTTTTTTTCGGAATCAGCAAGGGAGTGGGGAAGTGGGAAGTTTTTTGCCGTGAACAGTAAACAGTAAACAGTAATCAGTGAACTGAAAACTCGGCTCTTCTCGACTTTGTGTGATAATTTTTGCTTATGAAATCGTGAAATGTTTACTGGGAAAGACTTTTAGGACTATTTTGTTAAATAAACTATCAGTATAGACCTCGTTTCCACACAGAAACCAGAAGAGCCAAAACTCACATCTGATAACTGATAACTGATAACCGCCTAATCAAACAACAATCTTAAGCTTGATCTCCTCAGTGGTCAACAGTGATACAATTGCCGTCATAGCTAGGGGTGTCTGAGATAATCAGGCTGAGAAAGACCCTTAGAACCTGAGACTGGGTAATTCCAGCGTAGGGAAGCTGTTTACAGAGGAAATAAAATTATGAGACAAGAATGGGTTGCCCCCCGGCGCGGACAAGCAAATGTATCGCAAATGCACTACGCCCGTCAGGGGATAATTACCGAAGAGATGACGTATGTGGCAAAACGGGAAAATCTCTCTCCCGAATTGATTCGCAGCGAAATCGCCCGAGGAAGACTGATTATTCCCGCTAATATCAATCACCTCAACCTCGAACCCATGGCGATCGGTATTGCTTCTAAGTGTAAAGTTAATGCTAATATCGGGGCTTCCCCTAACTCCTCGAATATTAACGAAGAACTGGAAAAATTACACCTAGCGGTCAAATACGGCGCCGATACGGTAATGGATCTTTCCACCGGTGGCGGTAATTTGGACGAAATTCGCACCGCGATTATCAATGCTTCTCCTGTCCCCATCGGTACTGTACCCATCTATCAAGCGGTGGAAAGTGTTCACGGCAATATTGAAAAACTCACCCCCGAAGATTTCCTCCATATTATCGAAAAACACGCCGGGCAAGGGGTGGATTACATGACGATTCACGCGGGAATCCTCATCGAACACCTGCCCTTAGTCAAAACTCGTCTGACCGGGATTGTCTCCCGGGGGGGTGGTATTATTGCTAAGTGGATGTTACACCACCACAAGCAAAATCCTCTCTATACCCATTTCGACGAAATTATCGAGATTTTCAAGCGTTATGACGTTTCTTTTAGTCTCGGTGACTCCCTACGTCCCGGTTGTACCCACGATGCTTCCGATGCAGCCCAATTAGCGGAATTGAAAACCCTCGGCCAACTAACGCGTCGCGCTTGGGAACACGATGTACAGGTGATGGTGGAAGGACCGGGCCATGTTCCCATGGACCAAATTGAATTTAATGTGAAAAAACAAATGGAGGAGTGTAGCGAAGCACCTTTCTATGTTCTCGGTCCCCTTGTCACCGATATTGCCCCCGGATACGATCATATCACTTCGGCGATCGGGGCGGCTCTGGCGGGTTGGTACGGGACGGCGATGTTATGTTATGTCACCCCGAAAGAACATCTCGGTTTACCCAACGCTGAAGATGTGCGAAATGGCTTAATTGCCTACAAAATAGCAGCTCATGCGGCAGATATCGCCCGTCATCGTCCCGGAGCGCGGGATCGTGACGATGAACTCTCCATTGCTCGTTATAATTTCGATTGGAATCGTCAATTTCAGTTATCCTTGGATCCCGATCGCGCTAAGGAATACCACGATGAGACTTTACCCGCAGATATCTATAAGACTGCGGAGTTTTGTTCGATGTGTGGACCGAAATTCTGTCCCATGCAAACTAAAGTCGATGCCGATGCAATTACGGAATTAGAGAAGTTTCTCGCTAGTCAGAATCAAGACAATTTAACCCCGGTTTAAAGGGGAGTTATGGGAAGGGCTGATTTGATTTCAGCCCTATTCCTAGGATAGAAGTCAAAATTATGGGAATAGCCGCCATTTTTTTGACTAATTGACCCGTTTTTCTAGATATTGACCGATCATCAATTCTTGACCGGCGCGAGAGATAATAGTTTGTCGGGTGCGATATTGTTGACCGATGAGTTTAATTTCCTCTTCAAAGACAGAACCGGCGTATTCTGTTCTCAGACAGAGAGTAGAGGGGTTAGGAAAGGTATAAATGGCACTAACGGGTTTATCCGTCGCAAATCCCCGATCGCGATAGAGAATATTATCTAAAATACCGAATATAGTGGAACCGTTGGAGGGTTTTTTACTCTGGGGACGGAGATAATTACTTTGCCAAGTCACTTCCGTACCACCTAATAAAGTTGTATCTTCCAGATTATGTAAACGGGCCAGTTGAATTAATGGTTCGCTGCCTTGGGGTAAATATTTAATCTCGATGGCGCTGATAACTTCTTGGGGTTCCGTTTCTTGGGTGAGGGTGTAATAACGTCTCTGGGATTGCCAGCGTCCTTCTGTCTGCTTAAAAAAGGCTAAAGCCAAAGTTTCTAGCGATAATTGGGCGGTTTGAATTAATGTCATAGAAATAAAACCTTTCCTGTTTTTTGGTAGAGCAGATTTGTTATCCTTTGTCAAGAGTTTGCCAGAGAATTGTTACACATCTTAATACAATTATAACCCTGCATGGAAATTAAGTGGTAGGAGTGTTGAGGGAGATAATTGGGAAAAGCCGCACAGATACAGCATTTACAGGGAAAAAACGGGATAAGATTGCTAAAAACTGCGAACTTATCCTAGTTACTTCCATTCACTCTTATCTATCGATTAATTCTGTCAAATTGGCTACAGTCAGGCCGAGGTTCTTCCCCCAACCCCTTTTTTACTTTTTAAGTATCTCAGCAAATTTAATGGCTCTTCTAGGTTCTGTGTGATAAGTTTAACTTACATAGGATTGATCGATCTTTGTGTCTTTTGTGTCTGGAGTGGTTCGTTCCACCCCCTCGCTAGGAGGAATGTATCTTAGAATACATTTTACCCACCAAACCTGGAAGAGCCGATATTCCTGAACCGAGAGTGTCCCCAACCCAAAAACATTTATTAACCGATATTTTAGTCATTGCTATTTTAGCAGTTATACGATAAATTTCCCTCTTGACTAAGTTGGTAGAGCAAGTTTCTTTGTTCTATGTTAAGATGTTGGGGGCTTCGTTTTTGGGTCTGATTTGTTTTTGTTAATGATCAGACAGTACCTGATGAGCATTTCTTTGTCAACTCTTGAGGTTGATGCGTTTCATTTTTGAATTGGCGAATTATGGAAAAGAACTTATACGAAAAAGACTACTATCTCTGGATAGATAAAACCATATTTTTGCTAGAAAATCATCAATTTTCTGAATTAGATTTAGAGAATTTAATTGAAGAAATAAAATCTATATCTATCAGTCAACAGAAAGCATTAAAAAGCAATCTGAGCGTGATTTTATGGCATTTACTAAAATACTTACAAGAGCCAGAAAAACAAACCAGAAGCTGGGCATTAAACCTTTTTGAGCATCGCGAAAGAATCGAAGAAGATTTAGAAAATAGCCCTAGTCTTAAGAGTTTTTTAACAGAAGAAAATTTCAAAAAATGCTATAATAAGGCTAGAAAAAAAGCCGCTATTGAAACAGGGATAAACCTAGAGAAATTCCCGAACGATTGCCCATTTACTTTGGCAGAAGCCCTAGATTTTGAATTTATCCCTAATCAAACCATTTGACTTTTTACCGAAAACCCATTATAACCTAAAAGTGCCTTAATGTCCAAGTAGTCATGTCCTTACATTTAGTTAATTCTTGCCATTCGATGCCCATTTCCCCGATCTTCAATCCGTCGGGAGATGATGCGATCGAAAACCGTTCGATCTGGTTTGGTAACACCACCAACCTGATGCAGTTAAACGATGTCCGCTACACCTGGTCGGTGGGTTTATATCAACAAATGCGGGAAAATTTCTGGATCCCGCAACGCTTAGATATCACTCAAGACGTGACTGAATACGGGCATCTTACCGACGAAGAAAGATATGCTTATGATGGTATTTTGTCCTATCTAACTTTTCTTGATTCCGTGCAAACCTGTAATATTCCCCACCTAAAAGGTAGCGTCACTGCGCCAGAAATTAGTCTTTGTATGGCGGAACAAATTTCTCAAGAGGCCATGCACAATCAAAGTTATCAATACTTAATTGAAACGATTATTCCCTCGGATCGCAGAGGCGAAGTTTATGACTTTTGGCGCACCGATAAAGTTCTCAAGGATCGCTGTGAATTTATTGCTAGTCTCTACCAGCAATACATCGATAAACAAACTACTGAAAGCTATTTTATCGCTCTTCTTGCCGACTATTTACTGGAGAGTTTGTATTTTTATAACGGCTTTATCTTTTTCTATAATCTCGCTTCTCGACAGCTAATGTCCGGTAGTGCTGACGTTTTCAAAATGATCAACCGGGACGAATTAAGTCACGTCCGTTTGTATCAAAAACTTATTCCCGAAGCCATGGCAATTTTTCCCCATTCCGTTGAACAGATTTATGAGATGTTCGATAGTGCCGTTAAACACGAATGTCGCTGGACAAATCACATCGTTGGCAACAACATTTTAGGTATTACCGAATACAGTACCGAACAGTACACTAAATACCTCGCTAATATTCGGCTAAAAGCGATCGGACTTGAGCCTTTATACAGGGAAGAAAAGTATAACAAAAGTCCCTATAATCATCTGGAACGCTTTTCCGATACCAAAAAAGAAGGCCACACCAAAGCTAACTTTTTTGAAGCAACTGTTACCAGTTATGTTATGTCTTCTGGCTTAACTGGATGGGATGAAATTTAAAATTTAAGGGATAATAATAACCCAATTTCTTACCATAAAGTGGCAACTTTGTCAAATATTTTGACAACTTTTGACCCTCTCTTGCAGAAATACCGACAATCAGCAAATGCGCTTCTGGGTTTGGGGGGTTCTACCCCCAAAAGCCTAGATTTACTGATAAAATCGGAAGTAATGACCAATTTTAGAAGATATACTTAGGGCTTGCTCAATAAATCTAAAAACCTTGTTGGATAAGGTTTTTAGACTTTTTTTCCCTCAAAAAGTGTCGACCTTTGGAGTGATTGGGGGGAAAATTCAGGGACTTTTTCCCTGAAAATTAGGTAATTGACCCCCTCAAAATCGGTAAAACCCTACACCCTACACCCTGTCCCCACGAAAAACTTTGCCGCAAACCCTAATTATGACGATTGCCATCATAATGAATTCTCGCCCCGGCCCATTGCAGTTTTTCCTGTAGAGTCTGATAAAAAGAATAACTTTCCCGCAGGATAATAAATTGGGCGAATTTTTCGGCTTTAGTAACTCCCACCCATTGCCCGGGCCAAATGGAAGTGGCTAAAGCACCATCCATCCAGAGTTTAGTATTTAACTCGTAGTCTCCTAGAGGCCAAATACTGACCAGAGATGCTGGGGGAATGACAATCGGCCGACTGGAGAGACTCAAGGGACAAATCGGGGTGACAGCGATCGCTTCCATGCCGGGGTGTATAATCGGACCATTAGCGGAAGCGGTGTAACAGGTGGATCCCGTGGGAGTAGCCACTAATAGTCCGTCGCCTTGGTACTGATCTACTATTTCCCCGTCCACTTCGATTTCGAGGATTGAGGTGGGCATCCTATCGATACTAGCGGGTTTCACACACATCTCATTCAGGGCATAAAATGCCTCGCTCACTGGCTGCGGATTTCTTTTATCCCCTTCATAGATTCTGGCCGTTAACATCATCCGTTGTTGTACCGCATAGTGATCGGATTGTAAACGCTCCCAGACCGTCTCCGTATCCTGGAAAATCTCAAAGGGTTCCGTTAAAAATCCCAGATGGCCGCCGACATTCACCGCTAAAATCGGAATGTCTTCGTGAGCTAAATAGCGAGCGGCAGCTAAAATGGTTCCATCTCCCCCCAAAACGATGGCAAGGTCGATTTTTTCCGATGCTGAGGCTAAAAATACTGGATAGGGATTATCTTTAAAGCCACTGGGTCCCATTAAAACTTTACACTGACGGGCTTCTAACTGTTTAGCGCATTTTTCCGCCCATGCTTTACTTTGGGGATGGTTGGCCTTATGAGCGATGATGACTTGTTTTAACTGCACAGAGTTGAGACCTTTTTCGGAGGTTCTATACTTTTAACAATAGCAAGACCGGGCAGATCGGGTGAAAAGTGAGTAGGGTTTTCTGAAAAAGTTTGTTAGTGGGGTCAGGAGTCAGGAGACAGCTATCAGGGATCGGATTTGAGTTTTCAGTTTACTGTTTACTGATCACAGCAAAAAGCTGACGGCTTATCGCTCTTCGGCTCTTCTAGGTTCTGTGTGATAAGTTTAACTTACATAGGATCGATCAATCTTTGTGTCCTCTGTGTCTTTGTGGTTCGTTCCACCCCCTCGCTAGGAGGAATGTATCTTAGAATACATTTTACCCACCAAATCCAAGAGAGCCAAATTTGAGTTTTTATTAGAAAAAAAGTTAGCGATCACTTGTCAAGCAAGGGTTTCAGAATCTGGATTCGGTCGGGGATTTCCGAAAGTTCCAGAAGAGCGATTATTCTCCCTTTTGCCTCTTGCATGAGTGCCTCTCCTGATATGTGGCCTATACTCAACGGATTTAGTATAATAAATTGTTCGGTATTTAAAGTCTGCCAAGAGGTTCTGCACCCGAAATAGACGGATCAGATGACGAACCTGCTAACTCAAGGAGAGGGTAGAGGGGAGTGGAGCATTTGGCTGAAATTTCCCTAAACCCCTAAACCCCTATCTCCCGACTCCTGAATTCTGTCTCCGCGAGAGATTAACTTGCTTGGGAGGAGACAAAACCCGATAACTCGCGAAAACGGATCTCATCGCGGTGGGGATCAGAGCGACTAACTTGTACTTGAAAGCGATCGCCTAAAGATACCGATCGCTCAAAACGATGGGGTAATTCTAACCCCAATTCCTCCAATAAAATCAAGCCTAAATTTTCCTCTTCCCGCAGCCAGCGCAATACCAAAGCTTGCCAGACTTGATCTCCCTGTCGTCGCAAAAATTCCAAACTCCAATAACGATTAGTTTGTCGTTCCACCGAGGTGGCTTCCAGGGCCGAACTAGCGACACTATAGAGAATTTCCTGCATTCTATCCCGGGTAAAAGGCAGTTTATCGCCCCGGAGATGGGCTTTTAGTTGAAAATGGGTCAAAAGGTCAGTATAACGGCGAATTGGCGAAGTTACTTGGGAATAGGTATTCAATCCCAGACTAGCATGACGGTTAGGAATCGTCGTCATCTCACTGCGCGGCATACAGCGACGCAAGGCACAGGAACGCACTGGGCCCGCAGGTAGTAAAATTAACTCCTCATCGGGGGGTAATTCCGGTTGTGGTTGTCCGCGGAAAGGCACGGGGATCTCGTGTTCCTGACAGTAGCGACCGGCGATTTCTCCGGCTAAAATCATCATTTCCGCCACTAATTGCCGAGATGGGGAAACTTCCTGCAATTCTATGATAATTTCGTCGTTAGCCTTCACCTTAATAGATGATTCTGGCATTTGGATGTTAATCGATCCCTGAGATTTGCGCCATGCGTGGCGTTGTTTGGCCCAACGGTTGAGAATCTTCACTTCCGGTTCATGCTGCAGATCCAGATGTAACATTTCGTCCACATCTTCGTAGGTGAGGCGATAGGTGGGTTTAATTGTACTGGGATGGATACGATAATCGGCGATCGCCCCCGTTTCATCGAGGATTACCCCAAAACTCAATGCGGGACAAAGTTTACCCTGTACCAAACTCATTGGACCGGCGGCCAACTCTAGGGGAAACATGGGAACCATTCCCGTGGGAAGATAGAGACTGGTACTGCGACGACGCGCTTCTAGGTCTAATTCATCATCGGGAAGCACTAAACGGCTAGGATCGGCAATATGAATCCAGAGACGATGACCACCATCCGCGAGCATTTCCACCGATAATCCGTCATCGATTTCCTCGGTACTTTCATCGTCGATGGTATAAATTTTTTGGTGGGTTAAATCGAGACGATTGTTGACATCCGCATCCGCAGGGGGATTGAGTAAATTAAGACGCGTCACATCAAGTACCTTTTTCGAGAATTGAACAGGGTAGGAACTGCGTCGCAGGAAAAGGTTTTCGTGACTACTCCACCATTTCAAATCGACTAACAATTCAAAAGCAGCCTCGGGGGTTTGGGAACGGCCTAGCAGCGAGAGTATGTCCGTGGCTGCCGGATATTTTTGTTCGGGTTGGAGGATAAATTTTTCTAGAGACTCCAGACGAATTCGATCGCTTTCTGACCATTCTACCGTTTCACCGGCCAGGGTCTGTTGGAGACGTTGGAGAAATTGGCCTTTTTCCCGTTGACGCTGTTGTTCTACCTCTAGCTGGTGTTTGATTTCCTCTACCTGATTTTCCGAGCGGGCCTCGTAACCATCCCCTTTATTTTTAAAATAAACTTTATCATCACTCAAGAGACAATGGGCTGCATAGCAAGACTGGGGACTGCGATCGGAAAAGAGAATCTCGGCCATGGTTTCGGGAGTGACTAACTGATTTTCCCCGGCTAATAATTCCCAGGCCACTTCTAAACCACTGGGATCTAGATAGGGTTGGACTTCCCGCAGAAAATTGCCAATCTCCTTATAGTTGGACGGACTTGCTTTGATAATGTAATCGAAGCGTTGGGGACGCAGTTTATGCGGGTTTCCCCCTTGATCGATGACGATCCAATCTTTTTTCCCTTCTGGGCGATCGATCACCCCTAAGCGCCTTTCTCCTTGCACTCGAAATTCTACCAGCGTTCCCTTTTCCACTGTTTTCCTTTACTGCCTATCTATTTTGTCTATTTTCTATCATCCTCGATCGATTACTCGATCGGCAAGAGCAATCATCAATCCCCACCCACTAGATAGGGTTTGTGGCAAAAAGTTTTTCGTGGGGGTAGAGTGTGGGGTTTTACCCATTTTGAGGGGGTCAATTACCTAATTTTCAGGGAAAAAGTCCTGGAATTTTCCCCCTGATCACTCCCATGTCCACCACTTTTGGATTTCAAAAAAGTCTAAAAGTCTTATCAAACAAGGTTTTTAGATTTATTCAGCAAACCCCATTTAGTCAAAGATTCGCCGCTCTCAGGACAACCAGTGTACCCACAAGTTAATCGTCGTCAATTTAAGTGCGATAATTGTCGGAAACCCTTGAGCGAAGAGTTAGATTTTGTCGCCAGTAAACGAACTTATACGAAAAGACTAGCCGAGAATATACTCGAACAATTAAAAGAAGGTGATATTTTAAATGTTAGCCGAAGAAATGACGTAACGGAAGAAGAGATTCCAAGAATGCTAGAGAACATCGCCGAAGAAATTACAGAGCCAGACCTATCGTAATTAAAAAGACTAGGAATTCGCCAATTCAAATACTGGCGAAATGCAGACGTAATCAAGCAAGATAGTAAATTATTTTCTTCTATCTCACTCTCAAGAAATGTTATTTCTTGAGCGTTTTGGGACAATAATTGCTAAAAATAAGCTTTTTCCGTGTTAATTAACTGAATATTGACAATTTGACCGTTAGTCACTTGTACGGTTCCATAGCTGCCGTCCCCTAAAAAATTATTGAGGTACAAATTGTCATCATATTGAGCGAGGAGAGTATATTCCCCTGAGGGCAATTCCACCAAAAAATTACCTTGAGAATCACTACTTATTTGCTTGATTAGGTGAGGATGTTTTTGGGCTTGGGCTACTGGCCAGTTGGTTCCTTGAGCGGGAATTCTACCTGAAAAAATCCAAACAGTTGTTTTAATAGGTTCAGGTTTTGTTCTTAAGGATGTTGTGTCTATAGTGGGCATTTGGTCGCCGCTAAGACGAAGAATAGTGCCAGAAATACCCTGTTTTGATTGAGAGAAATTCGGGTCAGTAAAGCTCATCATTGTAACTAGAATAATGGTCAAACTTAGGAACCAGCGAAAGTTAGGATAAATCATAGTTTTGGCGATTTGGCTGTTATTTTGGCTGAAGAAAAGCCTCGTGCAGAATCCAACAGAGACTTTCTTCAGCATTGGTTAACTAGGAATGCTCTGGGTTGTGAGCATTAATAGCGTTTTAAGTAAGACGGACAGCACTGCTAGTGAGAATACTGCGGACTTGAGCATGGGTTAAGTTGGGATTAGCCCCGAGCATTAAAGCCACTACTCCTGCCACATGGGGAGCCGCCATCGAGGTTCCGCTGTAACTCGCGTATCCGTTGCCCGGTACAGTCGAATAAACATTCACCCCCGGAGCCATAACGTGCTGCATACTGCTGTTAGTTCCGGCACGATTGGAGAAACTAGCAATTGTCCGGTTGCTATTGACGGCACCGACGGAAAGACCGTATTGGGTAGCGTAGTATGCAGGTGTTCCGGGAGAAGACAAGCTAGAGTTGCCAGCTGCACTAACCGTAATCACATTGCGACTAGCGGCATAGGCAAGGGCATCGCGTAAAGCAGTTGAATCAGACCATCCCAAACTCATATTAATGACGCGAGCGCCATTATCCACTGCATAGCGGATGGCTTGAGCAAGGTTGCCCCCATTAGTAAACCGACCTTGTGAATCTACATCTCCCATACGAATCGCCATAATTCGGGAATTATAGGCAACGCCCGTCATACCAATGCCGTTATTAGCGGCGGCAATTGTCCCAGCGACGTGAGTTCCGTGTCCTTGTCCAGAAGAACTGGTTCCGGGTAGAACGTTATTGTTATTTTGACCGACACCAAAGTTCCAGCCATAAACGTCATCGGTATAGCCATTTCCGTCGTCATCAATGCCATTACCGGCAATTTCCCCTGTATTGCGCCAAATATTATTGCTCAGGTCTTGGTGGGAAATGTCCACACCAGAATCAATTACAGCCACTGTAACACCTTGTCCTGTATAACCTCTTGCCCAAGCTTCAGGGGCGTTAACCATATCATTACCCCAGTTATTACCTCCCAAGTTAGGAACATCGGCAAAAGTGGGTTGACTAATTGCTTGAGCAACGGCAGCGGCAGCGTTAACTAAACCGTAACCATAGGTGGAGTTAAATCCAGTTCCACCACCGTCACTGGTAGCCGAAACAGCGAGATTATAGTTGGTATTAGCACTTTGATAGGGATAGACATGAATGTAGTAGGTACCTGCACTCAACTGACCGGTAATGCTCTCAGAAGCCGTACCACCGTTAGTAGAGGAGGCAATGACAGAACCGCCACTATTTAACAGTTGCACGTCCCCGTCGGCGGTCATTCCGGTGAGACTGAGATTAAAGTTACTAGAATTAGCGAGGGAAAAACTATAGTAATCGTTGGTGTCGGTGCTTCCTACCCAATCGGTGTAACTGGTGGTGCTGGAACCGACGGTAATCGCTCTGGCAGTGGCGAGGGTATTGCCGGCTAGGTCAATACTGGTAGCCGAAACAGCAAGATTATAGTTGGTATTAGCACTTTGATAGGGATAGACACGAATGTAGTAGGTGCCTGCACTCAACTGACGGGTAATACTCTCAGAAGCCGTACCACCGTTAGTAGAGGAGGCAATGAAAGAACCGCTACTATTTAACAGTCGCACGTCCGCATCGGCGGTCATTCCGGTGAGACTGAGATTAAAGTTACTAGAATTAGCGAGGGTGAAACGATAGTAATCGTTGGTATCGGTGCTTCCTACCCAATCGGTGTAACTGGTGGTGCTGGAACCGACGGTAATCGCTCTGGCAGTAGCGAGGGTATTGCCGGCTAGGTCAACAGAACTGGAAAGACCCACAAAACTACTTTGACCCGTTAAAAAATCACCGTCTTGAGGCCAAGAGGAAAGGGATTCGGATGATTGCCAGCGATTTTTCAGTTCTAGCTGGTATTCTTCCAGAGAATTGCTTAAAAAGTCAGAATCCAGTCCCTGGAGACTTTTGCGGACAAAAGGGGTAATCAAGTCGGAGCGTCCTAAACCTGATCCCACGCCAAGGGTTGGTAACTGGAAGATATCATCTAAAACATTGCTGTCTGATAGGTTGAAACTTTGGTCAAGCATCTTTTTTATCCTTGAGTAAAGACTCTTAAGTAGGGAGGCAAAATTATTGGTAGGATGGGTTGGCGGTAGCGTAACATGAGCAGGAGTTGGGTTTCATTCTTCAACCGTTCGGCAAAAGCTCACGGCCGAAGTCCAACCTACGTTCATCTTATACTTAATTCCACCCACCCACTTACTCTATTCCATCATTAGTTGTAACCGAAATTCCGCACATTTTTATATATTTTTATATATTTTTATATATTTTTACATCACCTTGATGAAAATCAATAATTGTAGCTATAATCCTTCCTGCCAATGGGTTGTAAGCAATGTATTAGTAATAATTATCAAATTATCAATTGAATGATAAGAAATGCGGAATGTGGGTTGTAACCTATTTCCTGTAGCAAAAGTAGCAGGTAGCAAGTTATTGACACAAATCGCAAAGTATTTGTAACTAAATTTTTACGAAATAGATGTTGATGTCGCTTCCCTCCTGCGGGACGGCAAGAAAGGAGTGAGAAAATACATATAAATGTACTACCAGAGGTAGCATTAGCCCAAAATTCTGCGATCAATGCTTTAAAAAGGGAAAATGAGCTAAATTTCCCCCACAAGTAACCTCTATTAATCCCCACCCACTAGATAGGTATAACGTCGCAAACTGCGTTCATAATCCTGTAGTAGTAACTGGGATTCTTCCACAGTCATGCGATTTTCCTGCAAAGCTTGTTCACAACGAAGACGAATTCTTTCTAACAGGTCTTCCGCAGAATACTGCACATAACTTAATACTTCCGTGATCGTATCTCCTTTGACTAGATACTCGATATCGTACCCCTTGGGACTCATCTGAATATGTACCACGTTAGTATCGCCAAAAAGATTATGTAAATTGCCCATAATCTCTTGATAAGCACCCACCAAAAACATTCCTAGATAATAGGGTTCTGGAGAATGTTTACCGTTTTTGTACTCCAACGGATGCAATTCTAAAACTGATTTTATGTCCCCGCGCAAATCGATAAACTGGGCAATTTTCCCATCACTATCACAGGTTAAATCGGCGAGAATTCCTCTTTGAGTAGGTTCTCGATCAAGACGATGGATCGGCATAATTGGAAATAGTTGATCGATCGCCCAACTATCGGGAACTGATTGAAAAACCGAGAGATTGGCATAATAAATTGAGGCCATAATTTGCTCTAAGTCTTCCAAGTCATCGGGAACATAATCCTCTTGTCGGGCCACTTGCAGAATTTTGTGACAACAAGCCCAGTACAATTGTTCGGCTCTAGCTCGTTCTTTGAGACTGAGATAACCGAAATTAAACAGACTAATCGCCTCCTCTTTGAACTGTCCCGCATCGTGATAAGCTTCCTGATAATTGCGCTCATCGATACCCGTGTAGGTTTCCCAGAGATTACGGAGGATCAGATGTTCTTTCCCATTGCAGGGATCGGGGGGATTTTGGGGAACCTCACTACTTCCCAAGATATCAAAGACTAACACCGATTGATGAGAAGCGATCGCCCGGCCACTTTCACTGATGAGAATTGGGGGTGAAATCTGGGCATCTTCACAAGCTTCCTTGACCTCAGCCACGATATCATTGGCATAATTCTGCATATTGTAGTTTTTTGAGGCGTAGAAGTTAGTTTTTGAGCCATCGTAATCCACCCCTAAACCACCCCCCACATCGAGATAGGTCATATTTGCCCCTAATTTCGCTAATTCCACATAAATCTGACTAGCTTCGCGAATAGCATCCTTAATGACGCTAATAGCGGAGATTTGCGACCCGATATGATAGTGCAGCAGTTGCAGACAATCTAACATCCCCGCTTGTTCTAATTCCGTCACCACCGTTAAGATTTCCGGGACGGTTAAACCGAATTTGGCCCGGTCTCCCGTGGAACATCCCCAACGGCCCACCCCTTTTGTCCCCAGTTTCGCACGCACTCCCAAATGTGGGGCAATTCCTAACTGACGACTGACGCGCAGGGTTAAATATAATTCCTCCAATTGTTCGATGACAATCAAAGGCCGATGACCGAGACGAGTGGTCAATAGGGCAGTTTCCAGGTATTCTTTGTCCTTATAGCCGTTACAAATTAGCAAGGGTTGTGTTTTGTCATTTTTGCCGTTTAAGGCAGGTTCTAGGGTCGCTAAAGCAATCATTAGCTCAGGTTTTGAACCAGCCTCCAGCCCAAATTGATAGGGTTTGCCAAAACGCACTAAAGACTCGACGATGTGACGGTGTTGATTGCACTTGATCGGATAGACACCGCGATAGACGTTGGCATAATTATAACGGGCGATCGCTCGGTTAAAACAGGCATTTAGGCGCTCGATCCGGTCTTCCAAAATATCACTAAACCGAATTAGTAAGGGTAAACCGATATTTCGCCGCTTAATCGCTGAAACTAACTCGTATAAGTCCAAAGAACCGCCCCTTTCTCCCTGGGGCGAAACGGTAATATTTCCTGCGGCATTGATCGAGAAATAGGGTTCTCCCCAGCCTTGGATGCGATAGAGATTTTCGCTATCTTCGATCGACCAATGTTTAACGGGGGCAACTTTTTCGAGGTTGTTACCGTCAGAAGGGGTCAGATCGAGTGGAGATAATTGCTTTTCTTGTTTCTTAAGTTGAGTTTTACCCGCCATTGTCTATCGATCGCTCCGTGTGAGACTCCGATCTTCTATCTTAAGTCAGACTTCCTGTCTGCGACCAAGATTCCGATCGTGATAGAATTTACTCTCTAGGCTCGATCTCTAGGAATAGTCATCTATATAAATTCAAGGCTATGCAGTTATTAGACTCAAAAGGACGTTTATTCGGTAAATTTAGCTTGCTTGATATCGGAGCGGCCTTAGTAATTTTATTGACAATTATCGGTATTTTTGTCGTACCGGGGACAAGTGGTAAAAGTACGATCGCTCAAGTTACCAAAGAACCCATAGAAGTGGATGTTATTGTCCGGGGTTTAAGTGTTCTCAATCCCAATGCTTTGATTAATCAATTCAATACCGAGAAGAAAACTAATATTGTTATTCGTAATCAACCGGCTGGTCAAGTGGATATAAAAAATGTTAAACCTTTATCCAGAAATGTCTTAGTTCCGCAGCCGGATGGTAGTGTGAAAGTCCTACCGGATCCCCGCACGGAAAACTATTCTCAAGATATGATTATGACTCTCAGTGGTCAAGCGGAAGTTACCGACACTGGTGCGGTTGTTGGCGGTCAAAAGGTGAAAATTGGCACTTTAATCGAGTTGGAAGGAGATAATTATAATTTCAACACCAGTGTTATCGATGTCCGTTTACCAAAAAGGTCTTAGTTAGTAAACAGTGAGCAGTAAACAGTGAAAAGACAGCAGGAAACTTCCATGTAACACTGCTCACTTGAAAACTCAAATCTGATAACTGATAACTTACCCACTGATAACTGATAACTGATAACTGATAAGAGGATTAACTGCTATTTATACACCGCCTTTAGCTCGTTTGATCGAGCAGTTACAAAAATTACCTGGAGTCGGACCCAAAAGCGCCCAACGTTTGGCCCTGTATATTCTCAAACGACCAGAACAAGATGCGATCGAATTGGCCCAGGCGATCGTAGCGGCTAAAAAACAAGTAGGATTATGTCAGGTTTGTTTTCATCTTTCGGCCGAACCGATCTGCGAAATTTGCCGCAATCCTAACCGAGAAACGGGGACTATCTGTGTGGTAGCTGACTCCAGAGATGTGATTGCTTTGGAGAAAACTAGGGAATATTCGGGCAAATATCACGTTTTAGGGGGTGTTATCTCACCTATGGATGGGATTGGACCGGATCAATTAAATATACAGTCTTTAGTCACCAGAGTCAGCCAGAAAAAAATTCAGGAAGTTATCTTAGCTATCAGTCCCAGTGTCGAAGGGGAAACCACGACTTTGTATATCGGGGGTTTACTGAAACCCTTCACTAAAGTTACCCGTATCGCTTTCGGGTTGCCCATGGGCGGCGATCTGGAATACGCTGATGAAGTAACTTTAGCGAGAGCTTTAGAAGGTCGTCGGGAATTATAGAGCAGGGTGTGAGGTTTTGATCAGGTTACTTTTTGGCGAATAATCGAGCATTTGTAGCCAGCGATACAGTTTTATAATGCGTATTATGCTTAGTTGCAGAATTTGTAGCTGCAGAAATCTTTGGGGGGGGAATCACCAGCAACTGCACGGGAGCGAGAGAGAGCGCTGTTAAAGACTTTAAAGGCTGTTCTAGAATCGCCATTTCGCCGAAACAGTAGCCGTTTCCCCAGATTTTCTAGGACGATTATTCGGCCCGACTACTCAAAGGGTTATTGAGATTGCCAGTGCCGGGACGTTTAACACTATGGGATTGTAGGAGTGAGATCGCCTGTTGATACTGGGGATCATCCTTCGTTCCCAGCAAAGAAGGATCATCCCGGAAGCGCAGCTGTTGTTCTTGGGTTAACTCGATCTGCACATCGGGTTTAATGCCTTTTTTGTAGATATTTTCGCCGTTGGGGGGATAATAACGGGCAATTGTCACCGCTAATCCAGAACCATCGGAAAGGGTGTGTACCGATTGGACGGTACTCTTGCCATAAGTCGATGTACCTACTAAAGTCGCCCGGCCATTTTCTTTTAGCGCTCCGGCGAGGATTTCGCTGGCGCTGGCGGAACCTTTATTAACCAAGACTACTAGGGGTAAATCGGTAATAGCGGTGTTATTGGCGATAAATTGACGATCTCCACCACGTCGATCGATGGTGCTAACGATTTTGCCCTGTTTCATCCACATACGAGCGATATCGACACTAGCAAATAGTAACCCCCCGGGGTTGCCCCGCAGATCGAGAACATAGCCGGATACCTGTTGTTGACTTAATTCCTCGATCGCCTCTTTCATTTGTTCGGCTGCGTGGGAACTAAATTCATCTAGTTTAATATAACCAACTTTCACCCCACCTTCCTGTTTCAGGGTATAGCTAACGGAGGGGATTTCAATATCTACCCGGGTCAAAGTCACTTCAAATACCCCTTTATCGGGACGGGCAAGCTGTAAACTAACGCTAGTACCCACTTCTCCCTGTAGTGCCTCCATTGCCTGTTCTAGGGTCATTAAAGCGGTGGGTTTGCCATTAATTCTGATCAGGCGATCGCCGCTTTTCACTCCCGCTTCCTTGGCGGGGGATTTTTTCACCGTATCGACAACAACCAGATCGTTACTGCGTTTATCGAGAGCTAAACGTACCCCAATTCCCGATAATTCTCCGGAAGTTTGACTGGTGAGGACAGAAAATTCCCTAGGAGTTAAAAAACGGGTATAAGTATCATCCAATTCCTTTAAAGCTTCGCGAATTGCTGTGTAAGCTTGTTGGGGATTAGTATAATTTCTGCTTAACAATTCTTGACGTTTTTTTTGCCAATCGATTTGATGAAAACTACGATCTACAAATTCATTATTAACAATTTGCCAAACCTGGTCGATGACTGCTTTCGGGTTATCTTCTAAGGGTTTTTCCCCTTTGGCTGCGGGGGTGAGGACTATCAGGGAACTAACTGCTAGGGTAGCGATCGCACCTCCAGATAGGAGTTTCTGCACGGAAACGAACGAGGGACGCGACTGGTTCATAAAGACAAAGCCAAAATAAGATTGACGTTTCAATAAAGCCATTCAAAAAGCGGGAGCATTTTGCCTTCGAGGGAGGTGAGGAGCAGTGTTAACTACGACTTTCGTATAGATAAGGGAGTTCCTTGTCTGGCTCTAGTATCCACTATAATTCTAGTTCTATAAAATCGAGCAATATCTGGCGATGAATTTTTCCTAAAGGACGAGTCTGATTAATCTTCTGGGAATAGTATTCCCCTTGACGGAGGGCAGCCGGAGGTAATAATGCTAAATCTTGCCCTTCCGTTTGCACTAATTTTTCTAATTCCACGGTCAGGGGTACATGATAAAGATAACGGGAGAGATTATCATCGTTATAAGAGCGAAAATAGCGTAAACTAGGGGCTTCGTAGTTAATTTCTTCTTGTAACTCTCGTTTTAACCCTATTTCTGGACTTTCACCCGCTTCCAAGTGACCACCAAATAAACCCCACACCCCCGGATAGAGAATCGTCGGGATGTCGTCGCGCAACTGCATTAAAAAGCGACCGTCCTGTTCTAAAATCGCCAAAGCAACAAATATCATCAGTTATCAGTTATCAGTTATCGGGAGACAGGAGACAGGAGACAGGAGACAGGAGACGGGAGACTATTTTATTTATTCTCCCCACACCCCACACCCCACACCCCACACCCTAGCTATTTCTCGCTTTGTTTATGGGGTAAAAAGAAAGCATCGAGGGGATCTGGGATGGGTTTAAGCACTGCGGGGGGTTTGGGGGGAATCGCTTCCGCGACGGGTTGCGCGGGGGGATTGGGTTTAACGGGGGTAACGACGGGAGTTTCTGGGGGTTTTGTTTCAGCTGCGCTGGGAATTGTCACCTGTCGGGGATTTTCCAGGGGTTTAGTGGAGACTGGGGGAGAATTATTTTCTGGGGGTTTAACTTCTGAGGTGGGGGAAGGTTTAATTTCTGGGGACGGAGAAGGAGTGGGAACCGAGTTAACCGCTACTGCATCCATCTGTTCTAATTCCACTACATACACTTCGTTAACGGTTTGAGAACCCTGGGGAATAGCCTCAAAGTCAATTTTGCCCTTAATGACGATTTCTTCGCCTTGACGGGGTAATTTATTGCTATTGGTGCGAATCCAAATCTTACCAGACCCATCCTGCAAAAGATAGGCTCCTCCCGCTAAAAAAGGGGCATAATTGCTGACAGTTCCCCTAAGATAAACTAAAGCGCCTTTTGGTTTTTCCTGTAATTGCTCGATCGCTGTTAGGGGAGGATCACCGATGTAGGGAACGGCAATACCGAGGTCAGCAAGGGTACTACAACCGAATAACCCTAGCAATAATAATAAACTGCCGATGCGCCCTAGACGAGTCTGAATAGACATTCTTGCTTTAACCTTAACGAGTGCGATTAGCCAATCTTTTTGACCATAGAATGGATCCGAAAGATTTTTGTTCTCGGTATTATCATAGAATGTCCGTAACTACTTGCCAAATTCTCGACGGGAAAGCCTTAGCTCAAAAAATCCAGCTTGGTCTAGGAGAGCGCATCCAGACGCTAAAATCTCCAATGGGAAGACCTCCGGGGTTAGCGGTGTTGATGGTGGGGGATAATCCTGCTAGTGCCGTTTATGTACGCAATAAGGAGAAAGCTTGTACTAAAATCGGCATGGCCTCTTTTGGTCGTCATTTTCCTACCGATACAAGTGAACTAGAAATTTTAGCGGAAATTGTCCGTCTCAATCAAGATGAGCGGGTGGACGGGATTTTAATTCAATTACCCTTACCCAAGCATTTAGACGCGGTTTCCCTTCTCTACCAAATTGACCCGAAAAAAGATGCTGATGGTTTACATCCTCTCAATTTAGGCGGTTTAGTGCGGGGTGAGGACTGTATCCGCAGTTGTACTCCTGCGGGGGTCATGGCACTGCTGAAAGAATATAATATTCCCATAGCCGGTAAGCACGCGGTGGTACTGGGTCGCAGTATTCTAGTGGGGAAACCTTTAGCTTTAATGTTATTGGAGGAAAACGCTACGGTAACTATTGCTCACTCGCGCACGGAAAATCTGGCAGAAATAACCAGAAGTGCTGATATTTTAGTACCTGCGGTCGGTAAAGCGAATTTAATCACCCCGGATATGGTAAAACCTGGTGCGGTAGTGGTGGATGTGGGTATTAATCGCGTCGCTGACCGTTTGGTGGGGGATGTGGACTATGCTGGAGTTTTAGAAGTAGCTAGTTATCTTACTCCTGTACCGGGTGGTGTCGGTCCGATGACAGTGGCAATGTTATTAAAAAATACCTTGTTAAGTTACGAACGCAAGTTATAAATCCTCAGCTACCAGCTATCAGCTATTCAGTGATTCGGCTCTCTTGGATTCGGTAGGTAAAATCTATTCTAAAATACAGTCCTGCTGGTGAGTGCATGGAACGAACCACAAAGACACAAAGGACACAAAGATTGATCACTTCTATATAAGTTAAACTTATCACACAAAGAACAAGAGAGCCGTAATTCTACCGATACAATCCTTGATTTTTTTTTAACTATGTTGGTAGAATTTTACAAAACTGGATAGACTAGGAGATTTTTGGTCATGATCTTTATTATCCCGATTATTCTTGGTGCGGCTGCCTTAGTTACTGCTGGTGTGGGTGTTAGTGCTGGTGCTGATGGTGTCTCCAAGCTACAAAAGGCGAAAAAAATTGGCAAAAGTGCCGAACAAAGATATAAAAAAGCCAACAAATCCCTAGAAAAAAAGTTTCAAGCTACCCAAAAATTTGCGGAAGAATACGGTCAACTGCAAATTAATGTCAAAATCAACACCATCGGCAGATTTATTAAGTTTATTAGCAGAATTGATCAAAGAATAGGTCAAAGACTTGGTCAAAATTCTTCCCCATCCCATCAACGCTTCTTAGAAGGGTTTGAGGGATTTTCTGCCGAACAATTCAAGGAATTTAAAGCAGAAGTGTTAGACGCGCAAAGTTTGGCTGTGGGGGGTTTAAAAGTAGTGGGAGTCGCTTCGGCAGCCAGTCAGGGAACCCTAGGATTAATTGGCCTTTTCGGTACTGCTAGTACAGGAACAGCAATTAGTGGACTTAGTGGGGTAGCCGCTTGGAATGCTACCTTAGCATGGTTAGGAGGTGGTTCTTTAGCTGCTGGTGGTGGTGGTATGGCTTTGGGAACAGTGGTTTTAGGAGGTATTACCGTCGGACCTGCTTTAATGATTGGTGGTTTTGTCTTAGGAGGAGAAGGGAAAAAGGCCCTAACTAAAGCTATCGAATACGCCAAGGAAGTGGATAATAAAATAGCTCAGTTAGATAAAAGTAAGGGTTTTTTAGGACAAGTTCAGCGCAGAATTAAGGAGTTACAATACCTGGTTAATAGTCTGAATAGTAGAGCTATTAAGGGTTTAAATGAACTGGAGTCACGAGCTAATTTTAATCTCCATCTAGAGGAAGATGCAACCAAGTTTCGGGAGCTGCTACTTTTAATTAAAGCTTCATCGGAAATCATGAAACTACCCATCCTAGACGAAAAGGGAAAATTAACCAAAGCAACGGAAAATCTCGAAGAAAAGTACCGCCATCTCTTAGAAAACTAATAATTATTCTTGAAAATCTATGAATGTTATCAATTGGTGAATAGCTCTTTATCCTCTGGTGATAATCAAAAACTTGCCTTAACTTTAGAAGAAATTATCATCTTATTTTGCTCTATTTCTTTGATAATTTTAGTCAATTATTAACGGTAAAAGCCGCGTTAAAGGATGCTAATCACTGTTGGGAATTTTAATTAATTACCCCTCAATATCTAATACTAAATCTGGTTAGTAAAAACTGATTATTTATTCTCACTTTTGCCTGAGTGCCTGTCCTGATATGTAGCCTATACTCGACGGATTTAGTATTACTTATACCAAGACAAAAAAAGGTGGGACTTGCCCACCTTTGTCACTAAACTATTGTCCTTGCTCCACTGCTGCCACCATCAATAAAGTTTTGAGGACAGAATCAGGATTAAGACTGATGGAATCGATGCCTAATTCCACTAAAAATTGAGCGAATTCGGGGTAATCACTGGGAGCTTGACCACAGATACCGATTTTGCGATTATGGGCTTTAGCGGTTTCAATAGCCATTTTCACCATGCGTTTAACTCCCTCATTCCGTTCATCAAAAAGATGGGCAACTAGGGCAGAATCCCGATCTAATCCTAAGGTTAATTGGGTCAAATCATTAGAACCGATCGAAAATCCGTCAAACACCTGAGCAAATTGGTCGGCAAGAATTACATTACTTGGTAACTCACACATCACATAAACTTGCAAACCATCAACCCCGCGTTCGAGACCATTTTTCGCCATTTCTTCGAGGACTCTCATCCCTTCTTCGGGGGTACGACAGAAAGGAATCATCGGAATCACATTAGTTAATCCCATTTCTTCCCGGACCATTTTCAGCGCCCGACATTCCAAAGCGAAAGCCTCGCGATAATTAGGATCAGTATAACGGGAAGCGCCGCGCCAACCGATCATCGGGTTTTCTTCCTTGGGTTCAAAGGGTTTGCCACCCAATAAATTAGCGTATTCATTGGATTTAAAATCGGACATCCGCACAATTACATCTTTGGGGTAGAATGCGGCTGCAATCATGGCAATTCCCCGGGCCAATTTATCGACGAAAAATTGGGGTTTATCCTCGTAGTGTTTGGTTAATTCGGCGATTTGGTCTTTTACGTCTCCTTCTTCCAATTCGTGGAATTTCAGCAAGGCGCTGGGGTGGGCCTGAATGTGGTTAGCGATAATAAACTCTAGACGCGCTAAACCGACCCCTTGGGCAGGAATATCGGCAAAAGCGAAGGCTTTTTCGGGATTACCGATATTCATGAGGATTTTTGTCCGAGTTTGGGGCAAATTGTCCAGGGGAGTTTCAAGAATTTCAAAGGGTAGCAATCCGAGGTAAACTTTCCCTTCATCCCCTTCCGCACAGCAAACGGTGACTTCCTGACCGGTTTTAATCGTTTCCGTGGCATTATTGCAACCCACGATCGCCGGAATACCCATTTCTCGTGCGATAATAGCGGCATGGCAAGTACGACCACCTTGATTAGTCACGATCGCGCTTGCTTGTTTCATAATCGGTTCCCAGTCGGGATCCGTGCGATTGGTGACGAGAACTTCTCCCGGTTTAAAGTTGTTGATTTTATCTACACTGAGGATGACTCTGGCTTTTCCTTGACCGATTGCCGCACCTACACTCCGTCCCACCGCTAAAACTTGACTTCTTTCTTTAATTTCGTAGGATTTAAGGATATTAGCGGCTTTTTGCGATTGTACGGTTTCTGGACGGGCCTGAACGATAAAGAGTTCTCCCGTGATCCCATCTTTTGCCCATTCGATATCCATGGGGGTGTAGGTTCCGCGCACTTGCGAGTAATGTTCCTCGATTTGGGTCGTCCAACGGGCTAAAGTGAGGATTTCTTGGTCACTAATGCAGAATTGATCCTGTTCTAGCTTGTTAACTCGGATATTCTTGGTTAGACGCGATCCTCCATCATCGTAGATCATCTTGATGGCTTTACTGCCGAGGCGTTTGTCGAGGATGGGTTTGTAGCCGTTTTTAAGAGTGGGTTTAAAAACCAGATATTCGTCGGGGTTAACGGCTCCTTGCACGACATTTTCCCCTAAACCGTAGGCTGCGGTGATTAAAGTGGCATTTTTGAACCCTGTTTCCGTATCGATGGAAAACATCACCCCGGAGGTGGCTAGATCTGAACGCACCATTTTTTGGACACCGACGGAAAGGGCGACGGCAAAGTGATCGAAGCCGTTATGATGACGGTAGGAAATAGCGCGATCGGTGAATAAAGAGGCAAAACATTTATGGCAAGCTTCTAAAACTCCCCTCACCCCTTGCACGTTGAGATAGGTTTCCTGTTGTCCGGCAAAACTCGCTTCTGGTAAGTCTTCGGCAGTGGCGCTCGATCGAACTGCCACATCGATGGAATGATAGAGATCATCGCCATAACGTTCACAGAGTCGGCGATAGGCAATAGCGATCGCATGACTTAAATCATCGGGGAACGGTGTATTTAGGATTAATGTGCGTGCTTGTTTACCTTTTTCTTGCAGGTTCTGCACATCGTTTTCGTCTAAATCTTGGAAAATTTGTCTTAATTGTGCGTCTAGTCCGGCTTTTTCGACAAAGTGACGGTAAGCGTAAGCGGTGGTGGCGAATCCTGTGGGGACATTAATCCCTTTCGGGGTTAATTGTTGGATCATTTCGCCTAAGGAGGAGTTTTTGCCACCGACTAATCCCACATCTTTGCTGTCTACTTCTTCAAACCACAGAATTAATGCTTGTTCTCTAGAGGTTCTCGCAACATCTTGTAGTAGCATCATAAGTATTTTTACCTCTGTACTCTATACTTTCAGTTTAGCGACATACCATCTTCAAAAACCCTTGAGTTTGATATTTATTTACAAAACTCTACAATAGCCAACTCAGCCACGCTCACCCTATCTCTAAAGGGTTTAATTGTCTAGGTACTTGACATAAAAATTAACAAACTAATCAGGAGTCTCAACAGTAACTTTCCTGAATGATAGCCTTAGTTATCTCAAAATAGTTAAGTTTAAGATCGACTATTTTTATTGAGTTCCCTCACTAATTCATGTACGGTAGTGGAAGGATGGGGATCAAAAGGATGTTGTTTTAATTCATCTCGCCGTTTAATAAGTTTTTCGGCGTTGATAATCGCTGTAGGCTGATAAGGCTTTAATTTTTCATAGATATTCTCTCGGTTTTTTTCATATTTTTCTTTCTCGCAAACTAATCCAAGTTTTCTCATTTGATTAGTTAAAATACTCCCGTATCTATCTCTAGGTGTAGCAGTATCAAGATATTGAAAGTGCAAAATATACCAAATTTCAAAGGCTTCATTAGAATAGGCAATCTTGATATTTTCTTTTTGGGCAAGTCCCTCAGCTTGATTAAATTGCTCTTTGGTATAATTATCTTTATCAAAAACACACCAAACTTGATCGTAAGATGCTGATTTTTCATTGTTTTTAATATTAATTGCTTTCTTGACTAAACTCAAGGTATTTTGACCTTCTCCCTTAACTTTTATTTTAATGTTATTAGATTTTAAATCTTCCCTCAAACAAGTAAAGTAATAGTATTCAGTCTTTTCTCCTTCACAAACAATCAAAAATATTTCCCTTGGCTGTCTCCTGTTAGCTTGACGTTTTAAATAACTATAATTACCATCTTTTTTAGCCATAATAATCACCGATAACTTTGCTTAAATCACCAATAAAAGGTATGGCACCATAGCGACCTTGAATATAATCTTGTTCAAAGGAAGCATTATTATCAATATCAAATTCGACCAGAGAATATAAATCCGTTGCTTCTTGGCGATTTTTTTCGGTAAACCAGATTTGATCTCTTCTAAACAGTTGATTACTAAGTAAATTAACATCATGAGTAGCAAAAATAAGTTGAGCATTTTTAGGGTTTGTTTGTTGAGAGTTAAATAATCCAATAATTGCTATTGCCATTAAGGGATGCAGTAGGGAATCCAGTTCATCAATTATTAATACCTCACTTGCTTTTAAAACCGATAAAATAGGTGCTAATAAAGCAAATAATTTTTGAGTGCCACGCGACTCATGTTTATTCAGTTGAAAGCTTTCTAACCCGATTACCTTTCCCTCTAAATCATACTTTTCATGATAGGTTTCAATGGAGTTGTAAACTGTATCTGGAATATCCTTATGAAAATTATCTAGGGGTTTCCGTCCCACTTCTATACTCATATCCTTGATACTCAAATCTAATTTTTTAATTAAGAAAACGATTTCATTTTTAAGATTTTGCTCTCTAGAAAGATAGTCAATAGATAGCTGTCTTAAATTTTCAAGTTGCGAACCCGATATAATCTTTAACCTACTAAACCAGAGTAAAATCTTACCTGCTAACGGATCATTAAACTGAGCAGCAATCGATAGAAATAAGGTATTTTTTTTAGTTAAATCTTTGACATCTTTGCCCTTCATCAGACTTTTACTATATTTAATTTTATCTTTTTCACGACTAAATATATTAGTTTTACGAGTTTTGGGCGTGCAAGATAACCCCTCAGAAATTACTCGCTCTTGAGTGACTTCAAAGCTATATTCATAGGTCTTATTATCTAGATAAAAAACTATCTTAAAAAAAGAAGGTTTATCTTCGGTTTCAGAACTTAATCGAAATTTTTCTAAATCTATCTTATCTGTAATTTGTAATTTCGAGGAATTAATGACAAAACTTTGCATAAAATATAAGGCCAGAATCAAATTACTCTTACCACTAGCATTTGCTCCATAAATAGCAGCACTTTTTAGTAAACTAAAATTCTGATTAACCTTAAAAACATTATTTTTATCAAGCTCATCATTATCTGCTGCTTCATCTGCAGCCACCATACTGAGAGTAACTACATCCTTAAAAGACCGATAATTACCGACACTAAATTCGATGAGCATTACATACTAACCCTAAAAGTCTCTGGGGAATTGATGAAGACTATGCTTTTATGATAGGCAATTTGTCAACATTTAAAAGGAAATTTTTCTCAGGTGTGTTAGCGTCATGTAACACACCCGACATCTCTACAGTTATTTATATTTGTGTGATGGTGACATCAACAGTTTTAACCGTAGTTCCCAAACTGGATAGAGGAGGTTGAATTTCCTGTTCATTACCCACTACTAGAGTCACAATTTGATTCGGTTGTAGATATTGTTGGGCCACTCGTTGAATATCGGCAATTGTCACCCCTTTTACCGCTTGTTGATAACGGAAGATAAAATCTTGGGGATAACCATAGTATTCATAAGTCATCAATCGCGATAAATTTTGAGCAGGTTTCTCAAACTTAAAAACAAAAGAATTGAGAATAGCATTTTTAGCGTCTTCTAATTCTTTGGCAGTAACGGGTTGATTGCGAAGGCGCTCGATTTCGCCTAAAATTGCCTTAATAAAAGGTACGGTAGCATCGGTGCGAGTTTGACCTCCAGCAATAAATAAACCGGGATAATCATAACGACTATTCCAGACACCATAGACAGAATAAGCTAATCCTTGACGGGAGCGCACTTCATTAAATAAACGACCACCAAAACCGCTTAAAATCTCATTTAATACCGTTAAAGCGGGATAGTCGGGACTATCCAACCGACCCCCAAGATGACCTAATAAAACGCTACTCTGGGTTAATTGGGGTTGATTGACGACAAAGACACCTTGAAGATTTTTTTGGGTTGCCGAAGGGGTGACAATTTTAGGGGCAGTGGCGGGATTTTTCCAATCGCCAAAAGTCTTATTGATTAATGCTTTCATCGACTGAGAATCAAAATCACCGATAATTCCTAAAATTATTTGGTCGGGACGGACATAGGTACGATAAAAATCGATTAAATCCTGACGATCAATATTAGCTAAAGTGCTATATTCTACAGTACGAGCGTAGGGGCTATTATCACCATAGACTAGCTTTTTAAACTCCCGACTAGCAATATCACTGGGATCATCATTACGTCGGGCAATTGCTCCTTTTTCCTGAACTTTGGCTAATTCCACTCTCTGATTTTCAAAAGTTGGGGAACGCAAAACCTCAGCAAAGAGATTAAAAACGGTTTCTAAATCTTCACTAAGAGCGCTAAAACTAGCAGTTCCAGCATTAAGATCGATCGAGGTTTCTACTAGGGCTGCTCTTTGTTCTAATAACTGATTTAAGACATTAGAAGGATGTTTTTCCGTGCCACCACTACGCAGCACGGTTCCAGTAATATCGGCTAATCCGACTTTTTCCCCGGATTCTAATCTTCCTCCCGTCCGAATCATCGCCGTACCACTTACTAAAGGTAAGCTCCGATCCTCCACTAAATAAACCACCATCCCATTATCTAGTTGATAGCGCTCGTATTGGGGAACTGTAACTTCAGGAAGGGGAGGAAAAGTTAAATCGGTAAAATGTCGCGGGGTTTGGGCAATTGCTGGGGAACGAAAAGCTAGGACACCTATCAGGGTGATCAGGATTAAACCTAGCCATTGTAAGCGTTTTTTCATGATTTGAGTCGAAATTATTGAGAGGAATAGATAAGAGGGAACAAAAGGCAAATCTGGCCGCTTTTTGCTTTTTACGGTAGTCCTCAAGAAGTAATGATGATAGAATAGTCGCTAAAAATCAAGTGTCTCTCCGCCATGCCTAATTGTCCAAAATTGCCTACGGATCGGGGAGATATAGTATTTTATCTATCACTATAATTCCTCTTTGGATTTATCATTACTTGTTTAGCACCATCAATTTCAATCAGATTCTTGAGTATTTTTCGTTCCCCCTACAAACCCATTCTAAACTAGAGGTCGGCATTGCTGCTTTGGCAGCGTCCTGAGCATTCAAACTCTCGAACTAGCTTCGCCAATTCAAAAATGAAACGCATCAACCTCAAGACCCTTTTGCATGAGTGCCTCTTGCCGTTCGGCTGTCCTGATATGTAGCCTATGCTCAACGGATTGAGTATAATAGGTCCCAATCCCAGTGATATGTGTTACCATTCGGGGTAAATTCAAGCGATCTCCAGACACCTATGAGCAAGGTTCTCGTGTTGAATGCCTCCTACGAACCGCTAAATATTACCAGTTGGCGGCGTGCGATCGTTTTATTATTGAAAGGAAAAGCTGAATCCCTAGAACATAACGGAAAAGTGGTTTGTCGTGACTTACCCCTACCTTCCGTTATCCGTCTTAGGCAATACGTCCGTGTTCCCTACAAGGAAATTCCTTTAACCCGTCGTAATATTCTCGAACGAGATCATCACACCTGTCAATACTGTCTCTACCGAGGTGAACAATTAACCATTGATCATGTGATTCCCCGTTCTCGCGGAGGGGGTGACACTTGGGAGAATTTAGTGGCGGCTTGTGTGCGTTGTAATGTGCATAAGGGCAATCGTACACCAAAAGAGGCCAATATGTCCCTACTCGCCCAGCCACGTCGTCCCTACAGCAGTCTCCACTTTGAGCTATTAAAGCACACCAGGGGGAATCACAATCACGAATGGCGTAAATATGTCATCGGTATTTAGGGTGAAAAAGGCATGGTGAAACCAAGACCAAAATTGATTCCCATGCCATTATTATTAGTCTGGGTGCGAGGATTGGCAACTCCCGTGCCTAGATAAACCGCACAACCGCGACAGGGGGAATTGACTCGGTAGCGCACCGCCATGGGATCATTAGGATCGGTGATGGTTACTCCCTGATGGTTTAAATCTTTAATTAGATTGGTGACGGGTTTGAAAAAATCGGCGCTGGGGGGTTGACTTGGTGGCAGTTCTAGGGTTTGTTCTTGGGAAGCAAGAACGATTTCTGAAGCGATAACTAGCAGTAGAGAGGTAGTTAAGCTAAATAAACCCAGATTATTTTTGATTTTCATCCTTTTTTGTTACCGAGAGATTGTTAATTTTTTCTCTGAAAAGTCTAGCGTTTCCTCGCGGGAAAGGACACTAATCAGTAAAAAAATTTACCGATGTCTGCCATACTTATAATAAGCGGCACAAGCACCTTCACTAGAAACCATACAAGTACCGATGGGGTGTTCGGGAGTACAAGCAGTACCAAATACTTTACATTCCCAGGGTTTTAAAACACCTTTAAGAATTTCGCCACACTGACAAGCTTTGTGATCTTTAACACGCTGATTGGGTAGGGTAAATTTTTTCTCCGCATCAAAATTACTGTACTCATCTCGCAGTTTTAATCCTCCTTGAGCAATTTCTCCTAAACCTCGCCATTCAAACTGATCCCGCAGTTCAAAAACTTGCTTGATTGCCGATAAAGCGACTCTATTTCCTTGATTTTGTACCACTCGATCGTACTGATTTTCTATCTCACATCTCTGCTCATCTAATTGTTTTAATACCATCCAAATTGATTGGAGAATATCCAAGGGTTCAAACCCAGAAACTACCACAGGTTTATGATATTCTTGGGCAATAACTTGATAGGGTTCTGTGCCAATTACCATGCTGACATGACCGGGACCAACAAAACCGTCTAACTGTAAATCTGGGTTATCTAACAAAACTTTCAGAGCGGGAATAATCACCACATGATTAGAAAATAAACTAAAATTAGTGATGCCATCTCTTTGTGCTTCTAAAACGGTTAAAGCGGTGCTAGGAACGGTTGTTTCAAACCCTAATGCTAAAAATATTACTTCTTTATCGAGATTTTCTCTGGCAATTTTTAAGGCATCGCGAGGAGAATAAACCATGCGAATATCATCACCTTTTGCTCGTGCTTGCAGCAGACTCAAATGGGAACCGGGAACACGCATAGTATCGCCAAAAGTTGTCAGAATTACGTTCGGTTTTTGTGCGAGAAAAATGGCATCATCTAAACGACCTCGCGGCATCACACAAACGGGACATCCAGGACCATGAATTAATTCGATAGTTTCTGGAAGTATTGCCTCGATACCGTATCTAAAAATTGAGTGGGTATGACCTCCACAAACCTCCATAATTTTAGTAACTTTTTGCCGCTTTTCAGAGATTCTTGTCGATAATTGTTCTATTTGTTGAATTAATCCCGACGCTTTAACTGGATCACGAAATTCATCAACGTATTTCATAGTTTATCTCCTTTAATTATAATTTTTAGCTGTCGGTAGTCAGTAATAATTGCCGTAATTTACATTTCTTATAGATAGACAACAGCATTAATTTATGGGTGACTACTTTAAGAACATTAATTATGATTAAATTCTAACTCTAATTCCGCTAATTGTGTTAATAAATTTAGGGTTTCTTGCGCCTCATCTTCATCGATTCGATTCATGGCAAAACCCACATGAACTAATACCCAATCCCCTACACAAGTATTAGCGGGATGGTCTTCATCAACAATACAAGCGATATTTACTTCTCTTTTTACACCCCCCACATCGACGAGAGCGAGATGATGGTTTTCATCAATAATTGCCGTAATTTGTCCCGGTATGCCTAAACACATAGTTTTTACCTTAAATCTAGTTTTTGTTAATTATGCGCCGATTTTTGGGCTAGAGATTGCATTAATATCAACTGACAGCCCTTCTCATAAAGATGAAGTATAACCTAATTTGATATTGACGACCTACGACCGCCTCCCGAAAAGGAAAACCGAGTCAAAGGTTATCCTTTTTACTTGGTCTTAGCTGCCATTCTGGACTATTGCCCTCAAGAACAGCTTTTTTTCTCCTATCTTTTTTAAGATTTCCCCCGTCCTGGACAGTGGAAGCTATCCCAGCAGGGGTAAAACTTTTGTATTAGGGACTACACCAATGATAAGAAATTATTCAATCAATCGATCGGGTGACATTCTAGGCTATGATTTCCCTGACTATAGTTATTTCTCTACATTAAGGAAAATCTACGATGACAACCTTTCCCATCGATTTGAGTGCCTATAAACCCATCAGTCTCGACCCCAGTAACCCCACCCTCACCGACGACCAAAGAAGCGCCCTAAAAGCCAATATCCAACTTTGTCGCGATGCTATCATCTTTTTTACTGCCACGGGTGCGGCCCGGGGTGTGGGTGGACACACCGGCGGTCCCTACGATACCGTCCCGGAAGTGGTGATTCTCGATGCTCTTTTCCGCAGTCAACCTAGTCAATTTGTACCAATCTTCTTCGATGAAGCAGGACACCGCGTCGGTACTCAATATCTCATGTCTGCGTTAGAAGGTTCTTTACCCGCAGAACAATTAATGCACTACCGCGAGGCCAATTCTAAACTCCCCGGACACCCGGAATTAGGATTAACCCCCGGTGTCAAATTTAGTTCTGGCCGTTTAGGACATATGTGGCCCTACGTTAACGGTGTCGCTTTAGCTAACCCCGGAAAAACCGTTTTTTGTTTAGGTTCCGATGGTTCTCAACAGGAAGGCAATGACGCGGAAGCTGCCCGTTTAGCCGTGGCTCAACACATTAATGTTAAGCTGATTATTGATGATAATGATGTGACGATTGCCGGTAATCCTTCCAAATATTTACCCGGTTATGATGTGGCTAAAACTCTCATCGGCCATGGTCTAAAAGTGTTAGTGGGAGATGGGGAAGATATCGATAGTTTGTATCGCAATATCTGTGAAGCAATTAATACTCCGGGCCCGATTGCGATTATTAATAAACGTCCCATGTGTCCCGGTATTGAAGGTTTAGAAGGTTCTAACCACGGTCATGATGTGATTTCTGTCCCCTTGGCTTTAAAATATTTAGAGGCAAAAGGACACAGTGCCGCTGTGGAATATCTCAACAGTATTAAGAAGCCTTCTAATGACTATAAATTCCTCGGTTCTGGGGATAAATGGGGTTCTAACCGCAATGTTTTCGGCGAAGCAGTAGTCAGTCTTTTAGGCAAAATGAGCGAGGAAGAACGCAAGGCTAAGGTATTAGTAGTAGATAGCGATTTAGAAGGTTCCTGTGGTTTGAAAATTATCCACGATAAACATCCCGAAGTGTTTATTCCTTCCGGTATTATGGAACGGGGCAATCTTTCGGCAGCCGCTGGTTTTGGTATGGAAAAAGGTAAACAGGGAATTTTCGCCACCTTTGCCGCTTTTCTAGAAATGTGTATTTCTGAAATCACCATGGCCCGCTTGAATTATTCTAATCTTTTGTGTCATTTTTCCCATTCCGGTATCGATGACATGGCCGATAATACCTGTCACTTTGGTTTGAATAATTTCTTTGCCGATAATGGACTCGATGACGGTTACGAAACCCGTCTTTATTTCCCGGCCGATGCGGCACAAATGACCGCTTGTGTCGAGGCAACTTTCCATCAACCCGGTTTACGTTTTATCTTCTCGACTCGTTCTAAAACTCCCAATATTCTTGATACTAAAGGCAATAATTTCTTTGGCGATGGTTACACCTTTGTCCCCGGAAAAGATGAAGTAATTCGGGAAGGCACTGCCGGTTATATCATCAGCTTTGGCGATGGTTTATACCGCGCTTTAGATGCAGTGGAACGCTTAAAACAAGAGGGGATCGACGTGGGTTTAATTAATAAATCTACTCTCAATGTAGTGGATGAAGAAATTATCGCTAAAGTTGGTAATTCTCCCTTTGTTTTAGTGGTAGAAGCATTTAACCGTCGTACGGGTTTAGGTAGCCGTTATGGTTCTTGGTTACTCGAACGCGGTTTAACTCCTAAATACGCCTACATCGGTACTCACCATGAAGGTTGTGGCGGTTTATGGGAACAATTCCCCCACCAAGGTATTGACCCAGTTGGTATCATTAGTAAAGTTAAATCTTTAATCGCTTAGATAGTATTTTAGGGTGGGCTTTAATCAGTTATCAGTTATCAGTAGAATTATTGTAAATTAATTATATGTTATAGTGGTGGTTTAACTAACTTTTTTGGAAAAATTAGTTAGTTATTAAGTTTGTTTTAAATAAAAACTTGAAGTTTTACTTTTAACTCAAAACTCTTTAGATATGCTTTAATTTGGTTATCAAAACCTCTTTATTTGAGCGGCACAAACTATCTCAATT
This sequence comes from Microcystis sp. M20BS1, assembly GCF_020245305.1. Classification (NCBI taxonomy): domain Bacteria; kingdom Bacillati; phylum Cyanobacteriota; class Cyanophyceae; order Chroococcales; family Microcystaceae; genus Microcystis; species Microcystis sp. M20BS1. The sequence continues at coordinate 46,791 of NZ_JADBUZ010000003.1, forward strand.
TTTATAATTGAGAATAAATTCTCCTGATTAATTACAATTCTCCTTCACTGGATTAATGTTTGGCAACTTTTAAGAAATGTGAAGATATGTTCTATAGTCATTTCAATTAAGATTGAGAATATCAATCCCAGAGTTCATAAGGATTTTGTTGGTCTAGATTGTATCAGACTTATCTGAAATGACTATATTCTTTTTTTAACTTCTATCCAAAAATCAATAAAAAAGCCAAACCGTCTGTTTTACCATAAAAAAATTATGCAAGAGGTCTATTGGCGACGATTAAGCAAAGACTACGAGGATTGACCCGAAACTCTTCCCCTGAGATACGTTGAACAGTTCGAGGCGTTTATTTATCTCGGCATGATTCGACTCATGTTGAGGCGGCTTGCCTAGACAACTAGGCTACCTGTGACCCTTTTCAAACATCCTCTTAGTTAAAATCTAAGGGTTTTGTTAGTTTTTTAGTATTTCTGTAGGGAGGAAGTCCCAGAATAGTGACTCCTAAAAACCGACTCCTAACCCCAGCTACCAACTTTTTCAGCAGACCCTAATTATATATTGGCTTCAAAAACGGGACAATAGCCTTCGGCAACCACTTTAAAACCGTAGAGGGGAGAAGCGGGATTCCAACAGCGCTGACTTTTGTAGTGGACACAGACACGACAGCAATCCATCTCCTCTAAAGCTTTGGTGATGCGATTGGGACTCTCGCTTAATAGTTCCCGTTGAGAGACTCCCCGCAATAATAATTCTTCCCCTTGCCAGCGTGCTTCTACCAGTCCCGTATCGGCGAAATTACTCCACCGGGGATCCCGGGTGATCGACTCTGGTAAGGTGATAGTGACGATCGAATCCGATTCATTTAATTCTCCCTCATAGTGACTGGGGGCCGGGGGTGTCGGTTGCATAAAGCGATCGCCAATAGGCAATTCCACCAGGGTTCCCACGGCCGGAGAATGGAGTTGATAACGGCTTTGTAATTCTTCTAAACTGGTCAAATCCGCTAGATATAGGGGGGAGCCATGGACGAGCATGATATGCTGCGGCCGCAGGTTATGGATCAGTTGGGTGGTGTTGCGACTATCGCTATGTTCAGCCAGTAGATAGGTTTCTTGGCTAATTAATCGCGAACGCTGTGCCGCTTTTAATCGGGGATTCTCTAGGTTGATATCGTGCAGGTGTTGGGGAACTAACATTAACCAAGGTTTATCCCCTTGCAGATATTTACTCACCTCCTCTAGGCGATCGATTAGTAAAATTATCGGAGTGGTTCCCCCTAGAGGTGTCGGTTTTTCTGGCAACCTTCGCAACCGGGGACAGATGCGCTCATCCCAAAATAAGGGCTGATGTTTGGCAAAATTCTGGACAGATGCGGGAAATTGTGGTAAGATTTCTAGGTAGGCATCGCAAGCTTTAGCGATCTTGCCCCCAACCCAGATATCAATATCGCGACCCGTGAATTGATGATGCGATCGCAGTAATTTTAAAATTTCTTGACCCAATCCCAAAGCGGGGACGGGTAGTAAGACATTTTGCCCCTCAGCGATCGCATGATAGATGCGATTCATCAACTGTTTTTCCTGCTGTCGTCGGTGGGGATGGCGTTCTGTGCCGTAACTGCCTTCAATAATCAGCACATCGGGGGATATTCCCCGCAGCAGATCGATCGATAATCCTTCCACCAGTTGAAAATTAGATAGGGAAAAATCGCCGGTATAGAGGACTTTATAGGTACGTTTGGGGGTTTTGTAGGTGAATAAGACCACGGCGGCCCCGGGTAGGTGGCCGGCCGGAAAAATCTCGACGGTGAGATCATCAAAGAGAGTGATCGGTGATCGCCATGGCCAACCCTGACAGAAACTGCCGATTTCCTCGGCAGAATCGGGCCATTGTAGGGGCAGCAGTTGTACTGTCACCTCACTGGCATAAACTGGCAATTGGGGATAGGTCTGATGGAGAGCCATTAACCCACGGATGTGATCGCTGTGGGCATGACTACAGAACACCAGATCTACGGGTGGTTTTTTGTTTTCGGTCAGGGGTTGCATATCGGCCAAACCGCAATCTAAAAGTATGCGATAGGAACCGATTTTCAGTAGGAGACAAACCCCTTCCGATGCGTGACCGACACCAAAAGGTAAACAGGATAAAAGGGATTTTGACCCCCAGACAGCAGTAGAGCGTTGAACCATGGCAACCCTGATTATGATGACTGGTTAGTGAGCCGAACCGTTGCCATCGTAGTTATCGCTATCATAAAAACCGTTGCGGGTGCCGAAAAAGAGACAGGAGACGGTGAATACAGCCGTTAATGCCAACAGGATTAATTTGATGTCCATATAATTTAGTGCAACTCCTCAGAGGGTAATCTCCCCTCATACTAACTCAACTTTTTCGGTTCTTAGCAGCTAGGTTTCGGATTTGACCATGGGCGCTCACCCTCTTTTAATAATTAAACTTGTCAGTAATTTGTGATGATTTCAGCAAAAACTACTGGTAATTTTCGAAAAGACTAGCATCTTTTGTCATAATATAGCAAACCTAAATGAGTTGTGAAAAGGCATCAAATCTTTTCAAATTTCCTAACTTGACAAAGATTATATTTGGCAAAAAATTGATCAATTTAAGTCTGAATTGCATCCCTGTCTAATCTACCTTTATAGAATACCTCATTCGGGGTACGATAGTCAAGACATTTTCGAGGACGATTGTTAATTAAGTTTACGGCTCTTTCTACCTCCTCTGGTTCAACGATTTTCAAATTCGTTCCCTTGGGAAAAAATTATCTCAATAGTCCATTAGTAGGCTCGTTTAATCCCCTCTCCCAAGAATGATAAGGAGTAGCAAAATAAAAATCTGCTCCTAGTTTCTGACTCAACTCTTGATGTCCACAAAATTCTTTGGCCTTGTCATAAGTAAAGATTTTTCTTTCAGTAACTGAGGAGCCTTTCTTTGTCAAATCTTGAGGTTGATGCTTTTCATTTTTGAATTGGCGTTTTAAGATTCACTAATAATTGCTGACTGATTTTTGGTATTTTTGCAAATGTGAGATGCGATCATGGTTTCAAAACTATTCAGGATTATTTATTGCTTGATTAATTTGAGTGATTTGGGTTTGAAAATATTGTTCACGATAACGGATAGCTTGGGCTAATTCCGCACCTTTTTGGAAAGCGAGTAAAGCTTGGGGATAATTTTTTCTCTCTAGATAAATTTGACCGATTTGATCGTAGGTGTTCATTAAACCGTAGTAATTATAACCCAATTCATGGACTTTAATTAATTCTTGATAGATTTGTAAAGCATAATCCACCTGTTGATAACTTTTATAAAGTTCTGCTAATTTATTTAAAGCTTCTCCTGCGGTGCCGTACTGTTGTAAAGCAAAAGCGAGAGAATAGGCTTCTTGAAAGTTTTGGCTGGCTTTATTTGCATCTTTTAAAGCTTGATAATCTAAGCCAATTTGAATTTTTAGATCGGGGATTAACTGTATTTGCTGATTTCTGATCTCGGTTTCAGCTATTTCTTCTTTAATTTTTACTGCGTTAGCTGGTTGCAGAGATTCTCGATAAATTTCTGCTAGTCTTTGCAGATAAATTCCTTGATTTAAAGAATTATTCTGCGCCTTAGAAATAGTTAATAATTCCTCGTAAACTGGGGCGGCTTTTTGATAATCAAAACGGGATAAATGAATTTGACCAAGTTGATTTAAAGTTGCTTCTACTGCCAGATTATCCCCAGATTTTCTGGCATTAGCTAGGATTTTATCATAGACAATTATCGCCTCATTAAAAGCTCGTACCTGTTGATAGGATGTACCTAGTAATGCTAATAATTCCCCGTCCATTGTCTGGTTAATTTCTGCGGTTTGTTGCACAGTTTTTAAACGAGCAGTAATTAATTTAACATCCTCGGTTCGATCTCGATTCCAAGCTGCTAACCCGACTTTTCCCAAAGATTTTACTTCTTCTTTGGCTCCTAAATAACGATTTAATTTAATCACTTCATACCAGATAGGAAAAGCTTCCTCATTTAATCCCGCATCGTATTTAGCTTGAGCTTCAGCATCCCGTTGATCGATGTATAATAACAGTTGACGATGCTCCAAGGGAGTTAAAGGGCGATCGATTGCGGGTAATAAAGGACTTTTTAGGGGAGTTTCGAGGGGATTGGGTGCAGGGGTTTCTGTTTGTGCTAGGAGAGGAAGGGAAGTACCGATCAAACAGAGCCATAAACTGAGAGAAAAACGTAGCATAATAGATTGATAAGAACGTAGTAGAGGATGATATTTTGTGATCGATCGATTCTATAAGAGACTGACTGCCGAAAATTGCCGTTTGCCAATTTTGGGTTTAATTGCTAGTTTAATTGTAACCTTTAGTCTGGGGGCTTGTGGTGTCTCCCCACAAGTTTTGGCAGAACAACGAATGTTTCTACCCCTCTCGATCGAGTTTTTGGGAGAATATCAATTACCACAAGCGGATTATCAGGGGACAAGGGTGGGGGGATTATCGGCAATTAGCTATGATCGCACCAATAACCGCTTTTATCTCCTCAGTGATGATCGTTCTCAGAAAGCTCCAGCCCGCTTTTATCGGGCTAGTTTGCAGATAAATGATGAAAAAATCGAAAAAGTGAATTTAGAGGCAGTCACGTTCCTAAAAGATGGCAAGGGAGAAACGTTTAAAAAGGGATCGATCGACCCGGAAGGTATCGCTTTTTCGCCCCGACAAACTTTGTTTATTTCCAGTGAAGGTGCGGTTAAAGAGGGAATTGCTCCTTTTATTGCTGAATTTGATTTACAGGGACAATTAAAGGAGTCTTTATTAATTCCTAATCGCTTTTTACCGGATGATAGCAATCAAAAAGGAATACAGGATAATTTAGGGTTTGAATCCTTAACTTTAGGGATTACCAGCACCCTCAAAGACGATCCTTTTCGTTTGTTTACTGCCACAGAAAACGCTTTAATTCAAGATAGTCCCACGGGAAAAAGAGCAGAAAATCTCAGAGTGCGACTTCTTCATTATGTGATTGATCCGATTGGTGCGCCTGTGTTAGTATCGGAACAGTTGTATGTCTTAGATGAGCCTCCCAGTAGTGCGAGATACTACGGTTTAACGGAATTATTAGCTTTAGAAAAAGAGGGTTATTTTCTTAGTTTAGAGCGAACTTTTGGTTTAGAAGGTTTTGGAGCGAAACTATTTCAGGTAGTTAATGGGAGTGCCACTGATACCTCGAAAATCGCCAGAATACCGGGGGAATTAGAAGCTTTACAGGTGCAACCCTTGCGGAAAAAATTATTACTAGATTTAGGGACTTTGGGGATTGATTTAGATAATTTGGAAGCAATGACCCCCGGTCCAAGATTAGCTGATGGTAGTCGCTCTTTGATTTTAGTCAGTGATGATAATTTTAATCCGAATCAGGTCAATCAGTTTTTACTCTTTCGACTCAAGGAAAAATAAACAAGAGATGGTTAATTGCCTCACCTATCTCCTTCTGGGAGAAGGTTTGGGGTGAGGACTACCAATAAAGAAAAAGGGGATAAATAGTCGGTTTAAAGACAAAACTGCCGATTAATAATCACTTTTTTCGATATCTTTGCGAATATCATTCAGGTCAATATAGCGATCGGTAGCGTTGCGTAATTCCCTAGCGATCATCCCTTCCGTAGAAACTACGGTAATATGAGTATTTTTAGAGCGCAATAGTTCGATCGCTCGTTCAAAATCGCCATCACCGCTAAATAAAATCACTCGATCGTATTGATCGACGGTATTAAACATATCGACGACAATTTCGATGTCTAAATTAGCTTTCTGGGAAAAACGACCGGAACTATCATCATAATATTCTTTCAAAATTTTTGTTCTCACCGTATAACCCAAACTAATTAAAGCATCGCGAAAACCTCTTTGATCTTGGGAATCTTTTAAACCCGTGTACCAAAAGGCATTAATTAACATAATATTCGGGTCGTTGGTGAAGTAATTTAACACCTTGCGCGGGTCAAAAAACCAACCATTTTTTTGTTGAGCATAAAACATATTATTGCCATCCACAAAAATCGAAAGGCGATCTTTCGGACGGGTGCCACCATTACAATGACAAAGACCGGCTTCTGTCATACAAAATACATACCTAATTTTTTATAGAGTTTAACTATAAAATTACTAAAAAGTAATTTTACGGGGGAAAATAACTATTCTTTGAGGAATAGCGGTGATTTGAGAGCAAAAAGATAGCAACTAAAATAAAAATTAGCTTTTTTGTCTAAGTAGGGAGGCACAATTATTTGTAGGATGGGTTAGCGGTAGCGTAACATAATCGGGCGTTGGGTTTCATGCTTCAACCCAACCTACGTTCATCTTATATTTAATTCCACCCACCCACTTAGAAGACAAACTAGATAATAGTTTCGGAATAATTAAAAGTGATAATAGGGGGATTGTACAGTAATTAGGTCATTTTGATAATCTTTCTCGATAGATGAGCATCAACAAGGCTGGTTAGATCAGGTAGGAACACCAATCACTCCAACCTCCAGAATATAGCTTAACATTCTCGTATCCGGCTAGGGTCAGGGAAAAGATATTAACACAGGCTGTCACTCCTGAACCACAGTAGAGGATAATTTCTCGATCGCCTTGCCGCTCTTGCCAACGTTGTGTTTGCAGGTCCTGGGGTTGGGAAAAACCCTGACTATCGGTGACTTCCAACCAGGGATAATTAAGCGCCCCCTCGATGTGGCCCGCGATCGGATCGATCGGTTCCCTTTCACCCCGATAGCGATCGCTTTCCCTGGCATCAATTAACACCACTCCCCCTTGCTCTTTTTGCCTTTTTACCTCCTCGATCGTCACTACCCAATCCTGTTGAACTTGGGGGAGAAAAGCGCCGGTTTTCGGCACAGGTATCTGATTAGAGACGGGATAACCGGCATTTAACCAATTTTGCCAACCACCATCGAGAATGCTGACTCGTTCATGGCCGAGATAACGTAATAACCACCAGAGACGACTGGCAAAGGCAAAACGGGAGGAATCGTAGGCGATAACATGGGTTTGACCAGAAATCACCCCTAAAGAGCTTAATTTAGCGGCTATCGTCTGCGGATTCGGTAAAGGATGACGGCCGCCATGACGGGCAATGGGAGCCGATAAATCGCGATCGAGGTGTAAATAGAAGGAATTTTCAATATGATTGGCCAAATACTCTTGATAACCGAGATCGGGATCGTTTAATTGAAAACGACAGTCAATAACCATCAGATCGGGGCGATCGAGATTAGTTAGTAACCAACTAGGAGAAACGAGGGGTGCGATCGGATTCATGGCGGGAAAATTGTTTAATAATTAACAGACAGTTGCGCTGATCTTCGCTGCGAGTATAACTGAGTTGATCGGCGATTTTTTGGAGGATCGGCAGTCCTTGCCCATGACCAGAGAAACTATAGTCATGATAGGCGTTTTTCTCGATAAAGTCCTCTAAATCGAAGACGGAACCCCGATCCCAGATGCGAATTTCCATCTGGTGAGGGGTAATCTCAATCTCGATCTCGATCGGGATTTCGGGGGGGAGGTGTCGGTGAGCGTGACGGACTGCATTGGTAAAACCTTCGGCAAGAGCAAGCTGACACTGGAGCCAGTCTTTTTGGGGAATGCCCGTCGGTTCAAGTTGCTGAAAATATTTTAAAACGGTATCTAAGGACCTGAGATCGCTATCTACCTGAAAAGAAATCTTCACCCCCGGCTTACCTCTGCAATGCCTTACGCTAGAAGTTATACCATTTTTCCCCAACTATGAATGATGTGTTAGCTCGATTCTGGATTTAATCTTCTCTTGAGGGACAAGCAAAGTCATCCGTCAGGGAGTCCGAGGTAAGCAGTAAGATTGAGATAGTCGAGTTACAAAAAAGATGGTACGAATTCTAGTAATTGATGATGATGGAGTAATTCAAACGTTCCTGAGACGAGCTTTGCAGAAGGAATACGAGGTTTTTGTTGCCAGTGATGGGGAAGAAGGATTAAAGCAAGCGGGGCAACTAAAACCGGCGATGATTATTTGTGATTGGATGATGCCGGGGATCGATGGGTTGGAAGTTTGCCGGCAAATTAAGCTTAATCCCCAACTGTCAACGACTTTTTTTATCCTCTTAACTTCTTTGGGATCGGTGGAGGATCGGGTGAAGGGATTGGATGCGGGGGCCGATGATTTTTTGTGTAAACCGATCGAAATTAATGAGTTAAAAGCGCGTGTGCGAGCGGGAATGCGTTTGCATCAATTAAGTCATGATCTGCAAGCACAAAAACAATTACTAGAAATCGAGTTAGCCGAGGCGGCGGACTATGTGCGATCGCTGTTGCCAGAACCTTTTATTTCTCCAAAACTTGCTATCGATTTTCGCTTCCTTCCTTCTCGTCAATTGGGGGGCGATGGCTTTGATTATTATTGGTTAGATAATGACCATTTGGTCTTATATCTTTTAGATGTGGCGGGCCATGGTTTACGAGCGGCTTTACCTTCCCTTTCCGTAATTAATTTACTCCGTTCCCGTGGTTTAAGTCAGGTGAATTACTATGAACCTAATCAGGTTTTACAAGGGTTAAATCAAGTTTATCAAATCAGTCCTAAGAATGATAAATATTTTACTATTTGGTACGGAATTTATGATCGGAAACAACAACAGTTAACCTATGCCAGCGCCGGTCATCCCCCAGCAGTTCTCCTGACTCAAAAACCTTTTGGCCAGATGATTGAAACCAGACTGAAAGCCCCCGGTTTTCCCATCGGGATGTTTCTAGAAGCAGAATATATTAATCAGGTTCAATCCCTGAATTTACTCAGTAGTCTTTATCTTTTTAGCGATGGAATTTACGAGATCGATTGTGCTGATGGTAGGATGTGGGGACTAGAAAACTTTATTCAATCTTTACGAAATTATCACTGTAATTCGGCTAAAAATCTCGATAATTTTATTGGAGAAATTCAAGCTTTACAATTTGATGGCAATTTTAAGGATGATCTTTCGATTATGCAGGTGGATTTTCGCTGATTAACTTCCTAAAATTTTTTGTTCTAATTCTTCTCGGTTATTGAAAATTTCAAAAACTCGATCCATATCAGTCAATTCAAATAACATTTTGATCTGATCATTAATCGAGCAGATCAATAGTTCACCCCCCGCAGAACGCACGGTTTTTAAGGATAAAACTAGCGCCCCTAAACCAGAACTATCCATAAAGGTGACATCCTTAAAGTCAACGATAATAACCTCGGAACCTCCCTGCACGGCTTCGGCAATTTCTTGGCGAAATTCGCTGGCTTGGTTGCCATCTAAAATACCGGATGGTTGAATAACTTTGATGGAAGAACTCATAAAAAAAAGGAAAAATTAAATGTTTTCTACCTGCTCACTGATAACTGCTCGCTGAAATCTGCTGATAGCAGCCAATCTTTAACTATTTTTAACATATTAGGGTCAAGAAAAGCGCAAAATTAAAAATAGGAATTTTTGAAACTGTATGGAAAGTTACGATGTCATCCTCATCGGTGCGGGGCATAATGGTTTAGTTTGTGCCGCCTATCTCCTCAAAGCTGGTTATCGCGTCCTCCTTCTCGAACAGCGTAGCGTACCAGGAGGAGCGGCTACCACAGAAGCGGTTATCCCGGATCTGGCCCCCGATTTTAAGTTTAATCTCTGTGCGATCGATCACGAATTTATTTTTTTGGGGCCGGTAATTGAGGAATTAGAGCTAAAACGCCACGGATTAGAGTATTTATTCTTCGATCCTACCGTTTTTTGTCCCCATCCTTCTGGCCAATATTTTCTTTCCTATCGCTCTCTGGAAAAAACTCACGCCGCAATTGCCCAGTTTTGTCCGCGAGATGCCGATCGCTACCTTCAGTTTATCGACTATTGGGGACAGTTGATGAATGCGATCGGGCCTTGGTTTAACGCTCCACCTCAAGATTTGCTCAGAATCGCCCGCAATTATAACTCTAGTGCCTTAGCTAGTGTCTGGAAAGCGATCGGCTCGAAAAAGAAACTGCTCGACTTCATCCGCACGATGATTACTTCCCCCGAAGATGTCCTTAATGAGTGGTTTGAGAGCGAATTTGTCAAAGCACCCCTGGCTCGTCTAGCGGCAGAAATTGGCGCTCCTCCCTCCCAAAAAGGTATTACCTCCGGGATGATGATGATGGCGATGCGTCACTCCCCCGGGGTGGCTCGCCCTCGTGGTGGTACAGGCGCACTAACTGAGGCTCTGGTGAAATGTGTTGTCAGTCTCGGTGGGGTGATTTTAACCGAGCAGAAAGTTAAACAGATTCTAATCGAGGAAGGACAAGCGATCGGGGTTAGGGTGGACTCTGGAGGTGAATATCTGGCAAAAGCGGGTGTTATCTCTAATATTGACGCTAGACGAGTTTTTTTACAGTTAGTCGCTCCCGCCGATGTGGATGCCGCCGATCCAGAATTGCGAGAAAGGGTAGAACGGCGAATTGTCAATAACAATGAAACAATTCTTAAAATTGATTGCGCCCTCGCGGAAGCGCCAAGGTTCGAGGCTTACGATCACAAGGAGGAGTATTTACAGGGAACGATTCTCATCGCCGATTCCGTGCGTCACGTTGAACAAGCCCACGCTTTAACGATTTTGGGGCAGATTCCCGACGAAAATCCCTCGATGTACCTAGATGTACCCACTATTCTCGATCCGTCTATGGCTCCCCAGGGCAAGCATACCCTCTGGATCGAATTTTTTGCCCCCTATCAGATTGCCGGGGCCGAGGGAACGGGATTAAACGGCACGGGATGGACGGAAGAATTAAAAAATCGCGTGGCCGATCGAGTTCTTGATAAACTGGCCGATTATGCTCCCAATCTCAAATCTTCGATCATTGCCCGTCGGGTGGAAAGTCCGGCCGAATTAGCTAATCGTTTGGGTTCCTATAAAGGTAATTACTATCATCTTGATATGACCTTAGATCAGATGATTTTCCTGCGTCCTTTACCGGAAATAGCTAACTATAAAACCCCCATTAAAAACCTTTATTTAACTGGGGCAGGAACTCACCCCGGCGGCTCAATTTCGGGAATGCCGGGGCGCAATTGCGCTCAGGTTTTTCTGCGGGATCAAAGCACTTTTCTGCAAAGATTATTTAACTAGGGTTGGCTGAATAAATGTGAAATAAGTAGGTAGGCGTTAAAAGTTATCAGATGCCCCTCTTATTAAGGGGGGATTAAGGAGGGATCCCCCCGCCTATCGGCACCCCCCTTATCAAGGGGGCAGGGGGGATCGAACCTAAAATCCATTTTTAATTTAATTATAACCAGCTACTTATGTACAAGGTAAGGGGTTTAGTGGCTTGTTTCACAAAACAGATACAAGATTTTAAAGCTAGTGTCTCAAAAACCTTGCATCTTGATCAGCGATCGCCCTTACTTTTTCAGCAAACTCTAATTATTTTTTACTATTTGAGTATCGGGGTGATTTTCCCTTAATTCCAAAATGTAATAAGACAGTTGAATAAAAATACTATAGTGATAATTCATGGGTTGTCTCCTTGATTTAATTTGCCTAGTTCCTGAAGTGCATTTCTTCCGTCTTTTTCCTGGTAGCGATCAGCATCACTACTATTTTTGCCTAACAGGATCAAGCTATATTATAAACGGGGATGAATTCAGTGGTTATGACCGCTATTACCTAATCTCCATAGTGTGTTTTGGTACGAATAATCAGAATAGTTTTATCGTCTTCATAAATTTCATAAAGCAGACGATCTTTTCGATTTATGCGATAGGAATACAAGCCTTCTAAATCGCCTTTTAAGGATTTGCCAATATAGGGATTAATTGCAATTATGTTAGTTAAAATTTATTGAAGTTTGACTTTTTGTTTTTGGGTGAGTTCGTCGGTATCTTTTCGCGCTTGTTTAGAAAAGACAATTGTGTAGGTTGTCATCCAAATACTTGTTCCATTGTTAGGGTTTCTCCTGCGGCATATTCTCGTCGCGCTGATGCAATATGTTGTAATAGTTTGGAATCTTGCATGAGTTCGGAGGTTTCAGCTAAGGATTCCCATTCTTCTTGAGTGACGAGAATATAACTGCGATTTTCACGAACGATCACTACTCCATCGGGTTCTTTTTCAGTGCGATCGCAGAGTTCTTCTAGGTTGGCTTTGGCGTAATCAACGGTGACTTGATACATAAATCGCTTACGGTTTGTGGGGATTAGTCTTATAATAAAGCAAAAATTGCTTCTTGGCTGACGTTTTCATTATTTATTTTGGGCTTTTTGGTTCTGATCGAGAAGAAGGCGATATGACAACTTTAGTAATGATCTAAGCCGTAACTTGCATAATGTTTATTTTGGCTTTTCCGAGATCATGGTATAAAATGTTCTATGAACGGTTAAATACTAGGAGATATTACTGAACTGAGAATATTTGGGCTATGCGGAAATAGCCTGGAGAGGTGGGAGAGATTTGCCTCGTGCAGTGTAGTCTTCGATGAGGAGATCTAGAACTTCAAGGGCATTTTGTAGAGCTGCATGGTAGGTTTCACCATGGGTATGAGCATAGGGGCCAAATTCAGGGAGGTGGGCGATAAATTTGTTGTCTTCTTCTGACCATTGAATAAAAATACTATAGTAATAATTCATGGGTTGTCTCCTTGATTTAAGTTTGCTAGTTCCTGAAGTGCATTTCTTACGTCTTTTTCCTGGTAGCGATCAGCATCACTACTATCTTTGCCTGACAGGGTCAAGCTATATTCTAAACGGGGATGGCTCCAAACGGTATGACTACCTTTACCGGGGCGATAGGTAAACCCTGCTTTCAGAAGTATAGACTTGAGTTCTCGTATTTTTTTAGGCATTTACTATCTGCTGGAGTAATTTTATTGCAGTTTGAGCATTATTAAGGTATTACAAAGAATCTAGGAATGACGGAGTGATTGGATATCTTCGACCATTTCGGGGGGAAAGCGTTGGCTTAATTCCTCATCGGGAAGTTGAGAAAGCATCAGATTATAATTATTTTTTACTGTTTGAGTGTCGGGGTGATTTTCTCCTAATTTTTCCGAACAAATAGCAATCGCTTTTTGATAAAGCGGTTCTGCTTCTGTGTATTTCCCTTGGTTGTTATAAAGACCCCCCAGATTGTTGAGACTGGTCGCCACAGCAGGATGCTCTTTTCCTAATAGCTTTTCCCGAATCGCCAGCGAGCGTAAAAAGAGAGGTTCTGCTTCTGTGTATCTCCCTTGATCTTGATAAAGACTCGCCAGATTGTTGAGATTAGAAGCAACACTAGGATTATTGCAACCAAATAACTCTTCATGGATTTTTAATCCTTGTAAAAATAGAGATTCTGCTTGAGCAAAATCGCCTTGATATTGATAAGAAATACCTAAATTGCTCGAAGCATTTGCTTCTGATGTTTTATCACCAATTTGCTGGGCAATTTCTAATTGTTTTTGAAAATATTCAATTGCTTGCTGATATTTTCCTAAGGATTGATAAGTAATCCCCAGATTTCCGAAAGCATTTGCTAGGGCAAGAATATCGTCGATCTCCTGAGCAATTGCTAATTGTTCTTGAAGATGTGAAATTGCTTCTTGATACTGCCCTAAAGACTGATAAGCCGCTCCCAAATTACCTAAAGTATTCGCCAGCGAATACCGATCATTAGTTTCTCTAATAATTACTAATTGTTGCTGAAGATATTGTACTGCTTCTCTATATTGACCCCAAGATTGATAAATCATTGCTAACCGGCCAAGAGCAAAAACCTCAGATTGTTTATCACCAATATCCTGAGCTTTTTTTAAGAGCTTTTGATAGATTTTAGGATTATGTTTTTTGGGCGTAATCTGATCAAAGTTCTCAAGATTTAACTCTGTTTCATAATTACTAGCCTGAGCGGAATTAGTTTGATTTTTATGAATCTGAATCATCATTAGCCTCCAATAAATTTAAAAATTGCTCAAATTCTGATTCTGCGGATTGAATTGCCTGAATCCATTCTGATAATTCTTTAACTGTTATATTAACTTTGCCCTCCTGTTGACGAGCATTTCCCTTAAGTTTGTAGAAAATTGCTTTCAATTTACATAGACTTTCAATGCCGTAATCAAGATTAGAAAGAGAAGTCGAAATAGACTTGGAACTCTCACTGGTTGTATCTAAGTTAGCAGGGTTTTGTTTAACCTGCTCCCCTACAGGCGGCTGTGGTCAGTTGAAGTTAAAAGTCGGATTATGAATTGTTCCTTGATTAACAATTCCAACATTTTTCATCATATTAATAACGTAAGGATTAGATTGATTTTCCTTAACCACTTGTTCTGCAACTTTTTGTATTTCTGGATCTTCCAGTAAAGTCGCCATTACCTCAATCGTTTCAGGTAACAAAGCAGGATTTTGATTAGCCGATTGCAACTTTTTTAAAGTATCAGGAGACTTAGCTTCGATTAAATTTATCAGTTTTTCAAGGGAACCATCTAAGACAATCTCCCCCACACGGGCCAACGCTCCCCCTAAAATAATCGTGACTCTTGTAGCCAATAGCGTTAAAGGTTCCATGGTACGACTCCTTGCGGTTCTTCCGTACTTAGTGTACTAAGATATTGAAATATACTGCCTCTTATTTTAACTCATCATAGCAATTAAATCACAGTAGTGGCAAAGCATTTAGGCATAACTTATCGCTGAAACGCTAGATTTCCCATGGACAGAGAAAATTATTAGATAGAGGGCTATCGACGAGATGAAGAGGGCGAGGGCGCAAGCCTTGCGCTCCTACAGGACAGGGTTCATGTATTCATCCTCTAATAACATTTCAATCACCTCTTTCTAAGGTTTCTCCTTAGCAATGCGCTCCCACCAATCTAAGTACCTAAGCAAAATTAATTACACATATCTAACCACCTCTTGCCTCTTGCCTATCTTCACTAGGAAATTAATTTTGCACGACTACTTAGAAACATAAATAACATAGAAATTAGTCTCTATATCTCTTTCGATAATTGCTGTAAATAGTTTCATAAAGTACCTCGCTTTTTAGAGTATAATCACACAGTAAAAATTGCTTCGGTGGGTTCTTGGTTGATACAGTTTAATGCAGGTATCACTCTCTCGTCATGACATAATTATTAATAACAGAGATCTCACTCATACCAAGCATAGTTTCCCTAAGCTGTTACCCATTTAAACTGAGTATTAGAGTGTTAGAAAATAAACTATAAAACTCGACTTTCCCTACTCTCATCTGGTCTTAACAGATAATTTAGATAGGTCAGCAGTTTAACTCGCACAAATTTTTAACTGGGATTGTTGCTATACTGGTGGCTATGGAGAAAAGATCATGTTAATTATTCTTCTGATGAAGATTATTAGTCACCTTTTCATGTACTATGGGTCTATGGCAATATTTTTGAAGGATCACGATCGATGCAATCCCTAAGGCTCAGAGTTAAAACTGCTTGGAGAAGCAAAAAAGCAAGGACGATTATATCGTTCCTATTGCTTTTTATCTTAATGCCAATTTTTCTTTATGCTTGTTTTAGTGATCTTCCCAACCAATCATCGGAGCAACGGCAAGGACCCCTTTTGGTTTGGTATCCAGAAGAGGGCAATTTAACTAAACTAGTAGGTCTCGGTTTCCAAGAGTTTGAAAAATTAAATCCGCAGGTGACAATTCTTGAACAAGCTATTCCTATCGATGAGATACCCGAACGTTTTTTTAAACAATCTCAAAGCGGATTGGGTGCGAGTGTTATTCTAATTTTTTCGAGAAATATACCCAGATTAGTATCTGAAGGAGTACTGGGGGAAATTGACCGAAAAAATCTAGATTTATCTATCTATAATCCCCCAACCCTGAAACAAGTTAGCTATCAAGGAAAAATCTATGGCATTCCCTTAGGTTCTCGTACTCGTGTACTGTGTTACAATCAAAAAAAATTACAAGTTAGTACCGATCCGCTGCTGAAGCAACCTCCCACCAGTTTAGAGGGATTAGTAGAACGTGCGCGCAAAGGTTATTCTGTGGGGATAGTTTCCTCTTTTGAAGATACTTTTTGGGGAATGGCAATTTTTGGCAGCTATTTGTGGGATGATCAGGGTAGGCTGCAACCTCGCTTGGATGGTTGGGCAAAATGGCTAGAATGGCTAAAATTTGCCTCGTCACAGCCTAATTTTATCCTCAATCGTCAACGGGAATTGCTTCATGAGGCCTTTGCTAGAGGCCGCTTAACCTATTATGTGTGTAATTCTATTGAAATTGCCGATTTAAAAAACAGCCTCCAAGATGATCTCAGAGTCGCTTTACTTCCCCAAGACACTCAAGGTAAAGCAGCGCCAATTCTCTATACACGGGTGATGGTATTTAATCGTAATAATAGTGATAATGAAAATAGGTTGGGATTAGCTTTAGGAAAATTTCTCACTAATCCCGAACAACAATTGCAAGCAATTATCCAAACAGAAAGTTTTATTCCCACTAATCGACGGGTGCAGATCGAAGGAAATTTACTACCGATCGAATCGGTATTATTACAACAATCTCACAATGCTGTGGCAGTTCCTCTGGATGATTGGGAAAAGTTGAATAAAATTTTAGAAGAGGGAGAATTTTGGTATGAAAGAGCGATCGCTGGTGAAATATCTTCCTCAACAGCAGCCCACCAACTGACACTTTATATTCAATCAGGTCTTGATCAGGAAGTCAAGAAAATGAATTAATTATGAACAACAATATCCCCTCTCTTTCGGAAATAATTGCTAACCAATTATTATTTTTAGGACGCAGAAATGTTCAAAATCAATTAATGATTATTTTTCTCTGTTTAATTCTTGCTTGGTTATTGTCAAAATGGTTATGGTCTTACTTAGAAAAAAGATTTCCTCACGTCACCACTTTTATCCATAGTGATAAAAAATTAACCATCCGTCAATATTTTGCTATTCTGATAGAGTTTCTTAATTTTCCAGTTATTAGTATAATTTTACTGAATTTAAATTATCTAATTTTTTTCAGTCAAAATTGGACAAGAGGAATGATTAGTTTATCTATAAAACTCCTGTGGTTTTATTTAGTTTATCGTGGTTTATTAGCTGGACTATACGCCAAGTTTTCCGTCAATAAAATTAAATATTATCATTTCCGGCTTTTAGCACCTTTATTGGTGTTATTTCTCCTGAGAATCATGATTGGTTTCTACAATAATATTCAGGAAATCGCCAAAGTATCTCCTTTCAATTTATTCAATAGTCCGATCACATTGGGAAGCATATTTATTTTGATAATAGCTCCCTATTTTCTGGTAATTGTTGTTGATCTTATAGAGACTATAATTTTGAGTATTGCTCATTTAAATCAGCAAGCTAGTCGCGGTGAAATTGAAGCAACTTTACTGTTAGGACGTTATTTTTTTATTGTCTTAGGTTTTATTCTCATCTTGGGTTATGTGGGAGTTAATGCAACGGCAATAGCGGCAATTACTGGTGGTTTATCGGTGGGTATTGGTTTCGGTATGCAGCAAGTGGTCAGTAATTTTATCAGCGGTATTTTACTATTATTTGAAAAAGTTCTCAAACCCGGTGATATCATTAATATTGAAGGGCAAACTTCTCAGGTAAAAAAGCTAGGTATTCGAGCGACAACAGTGCAAATCCTCACGGATAATTCCGAAAAAATTATCCCCAATCAAAAGTTTTTTACTGAGGATGTCACCACCTATACGGGTAGTGATAACTTGATTTATTGTTCAATTGTTATCGGAGTTGGTTATAATTCCAACGCACCACAGGTGATGAATTTATTGCTAGACATTGCTGATCAACATCCTAACATACTTAAAAACCCGCAACCAGTAGCCTTTTTTATTAATTTTGGTGATTCTAGGTTAAACTTTGAATTAAAGTTCTGGTTGGATGATGTTAACAGGAAAAAGCGAGTAATTAGTGATGTTAATTGTGTTATTCTTGATAGGTTTACTCAACAGGATATCGAGATTCCCTTTCCGAAGCAAGATATTCATATTCGCAATAATTAGCAATTTAAGTAGTCGTGCAAAATTAATTTATTGGTTAAAAAGCTTTATCAAAATGTCTAGTTAATTTTGCTTAGGTACTTATCTTGGTCAAAAACCTTATCTGATTATTTTCATCTCCAAATATATCACTTTCACTTATTAAATTTATGTATTTATCGTTTTTTTGTTAATAACCAGTGTCTTGACAAAAAAACAATTTTAATATAAAATCCACACTAGGTAATATGTTCAGGAAATAGCTCGTAATTTAGAATCGAAATCGCTCAGATTAATCTATCGAGGTTTTGCTCATGCTTTTTGGTTATACTTTGCTTGGCACTTTATCGATTTTTGTTGAACTTAGACATCAATCGCCGTGCGACTTTTTTCCTTTAATTGCTGTCATCTACCCTAACTAAAAATTCCATGATTATCACCAGTTTACAAAATCGTTTTCCCAGAAATAATCCCACCCGTCGGCTGCGAGCTTTTCTACTAGGCCTTTTCGCCGCCACTATGACCGCTTTACCCCTAAAAGCCGCCGAAGAAGTTGAATTTGTCTATACTCCCCTCGTCTTTTCTGTATCGGTAGCATCCCTAGAAACCTTTGCTAAAGAAGGCAAAATTGATGCTAATTTAAAACAATTTCTAGCCAGAGTAACTCCCGAAGCAAGAGAGCAGTTTCGTGAAGCTTTATTAACAAAAATTGACATTAATCCTGTTTTACTATCTCGTTTTTTTAATAGTGTGATGGGTGCTGATATGCTCTCTCGTTTGGGCAAAGGCATCACCATTGAAGGGGGAATTAATGGTAAATATGCCCTGCGGGGTGCGATTGTTAGTGCCGCTTTTGAGCCGGGGGGATTAACCCTTTTAAATGTGCTGAAAAAATTCCCCAATAATATCCAGTTACAGGGGGAAGAAATCCTCGGATTAGCTAAAACCATCGATTATGCAGTTTATGTGGCGGAAATATTTATTAAAGATATGCGCCTCTGGACAGCCGAGGAAGCCGCTGCCGTTAAACCACCGATTAATTATACCAGTTTACCCGATCTGCGTCAGCGCGGTAGCTTTCAGGTAAAAAAAGAAGTTTGGAACCTAACCGATAGCAGTCGCAATCGCAGTTTATATGTCAATGTTTATATCCCGCAAACTTTCCGAGAAGGTAAAACACCTGTAATTATTTTTTCCCACGGATTAGCCTCGCGACCAGAAGATTATGCTCAAGCAATTGAACATCTAGCTTCCTACGGATTTTTAGTAGCGGCACCGCAACACCCCGGCAGTGATACCCAATACCTACAAGGAATGTTAGGGGGGTATTATCGCAATATTTTTGATGGCAATGAGTTTATTAATCGACCCAAAGATATTAGCTTTGTAATCGATGAATTAGCAAGACGTAATCCTAGTCAATTTCAAGGTCAACTTGACCTCACTAATGTGGGAGTAGCGGGTCATTCCTTTGGAGGTTATACATCTCTAGCTGTTGCTGGCGCACAAATTGATTTTGATAATCTCGCCCAAGATTGTAATCTTCCTTACTCCGGTATTAATATCGCCATTGTACTGGAATGTCGCGCCCTGGAATTACCTAGACAGGTCTATAATTTTCGTGATGAACGAGTCGCGGCTGTCTTTGCAGCTAATCCCGTTAACCGCAGTATTTTTGGAGAAAAAGGTTTAAGTAAAATCTCGATTCCTGTCCTCTTGGGTTCCGGAAGTTATGACCCAGCAGCTAATCCGATTTTTGAACAGGCCATTCCTTTTACTTGGTTAAAAACGCCAGATAAATATCTGGCCATGGTGGAGGGACAAGCTCATGTAAATTTTACGGAATTGGATGCAGGAATGCAAAAAACCCTAGAGTCTGTGGTCGATATCACTTTACCCAATCAAAATTTAATCGAGGATTATGCGGGGGCTTTATTGGTCTCTTTTTTTGAAGTTTATATTGCTAATAATGACAAGTTTCGTCCTTTTCTTCTGTCTAGTTACGCAGAATATCTCAGTCAGGGACAAAAGTTTAAATTAGACTTTATTACTGCCGCTTCTGACGAGAAATTATCTCAATTGATTGAGAAATTGCGAGTACATAGGCAATAGGCACTCTTGCAATAGTAAAACGGAGGGTGCGTTTTTTGGATGCTACTCGTCTTTTATCTTTTGTAGCAGCTTTTTTTGCTTAATCCCATAGGTAGCAACTTAGGTTATCTAAAAGAACACCTATTCGATTACCCTGCCCATCGGTGATACACCTTTCCTTTAATTTCATTTGAGAACAACTGCCTTAGTTAATTTTCGTTCTAATTATAACTCAGGTGTTAACGCCTAACCATGTTGATCTATCCTTCTGGAAAAAAACCTTCAAGCTTTGGGAACTCTCACTCGTTCTAATTTCCTCGAAACTATTCCCAACTTAGCGCCTTTAATCCTTCATTTTGGGGGGGAGGTCGCTTTAAGAGAAGTGTATCAGGGAATTAGGGATGTTAGTCAGTGGTGGCGGTGATTCTTGTTCTATGAATTAGCCTCCACCTTACCCAATTGAATCAGCAGTCTGCTCCCCAGTGCCTTCAGCAAGCGCAGAAATCCAATAAAATAGTAAATAGGTGACATCAGGAAAAAATTATCTATGGCAACTACATCCGAAGACGTATGGCAAATCTTAGCCGAATTAGCCACTGCTCAAGCCGAATTAGCCACTGCTCAAGCCGAATTAACTGCTGCTCAAAAAGAAACTGACAAACAACTGAAGGAGACTGACCTAATATTGAAGGAAGTTAGTCAACAACAGAAGGAAAACGCCCAACAACA
>NZ_JADBUZ010000030.1:0-74034 GCF_020245305.1 Microcystis sp. M20BS1
TCTCGGCTGGTGAGAGAGAGTCTATCTTTCTCTAAAAAAATGGAGAATCACCTTGGGGAACCCTTTGGTATTTTATCCATGACTACAATGCACAGCAAAGCAAAGGATTAAGCCGCCATCACTACTACCGAATCACCACCAGTTTTTCGTGGGTGTGGGGTGTGGGGTGTAGGGTGTGGGAATTATGAATTATGAATTGGAAATTGGGGAGTTTTTTGCTGTGAACTGATAACTGATAACTGATAACTAATTAAAGTACCATTTCTCTGGTGGCCTCTGCATCTATGGGTTTAATTAGATACAGTCGCAACAGATCTCCGACGATACCTAGCTGTAAGGGTAACTTACGCATTGTTTTTAGCCATTGAGGAGCGCTACTTTCATCGATCGCTTTTAATTGTAAATTACGTTCAGCACAACGGTTTAAACGTGGGAAAAATTGGGGATGGTCCACATTTAAAATGGTGGGAAAAGCGCGAGCGGAGGTATTATTAGTCTGGCGAATTACCTCTTGATCAAAAGCGATCGCATCCATTCCCAAAGCATCATAAAAGTCTGAGCGTTCGCGTACAGTTAAACTATGGGTAGCAAAGACGGAAAGCAGGAAAAAACGACTCCATAATCTCGATCGCCAATTATTCCACAATTGTGGTTTAGCTCGCAGTAAGGTTTTAAAGATATCTCCGTGGCGATTTTCGTCCTGACACCAACTCTCGAAGTAATTAAAAAGAGGATTAAATTTATACTCTGGATGTTCTTCTAAATGACGATAAATGAGGATATAACGCCAATAACCGATTTTTTCGGAGAGATAGACCGTATATAAAACCCATTCAAGGGGGAAAAAGGTGTAGGTGCGGGTTTTAGTAATTTTGGCTAGATCGAGGGAAATATTAAAGTCAGCCATGGCTTTATTGAGAAATCCTGCATGACGCGCCTCATCTCTAGCCATAAGATGAAATATATCCCCTAACAAGGGATTACGGCTTTTTAGTTGTCGTGACAGTTCCTTAAATAACAAAAAGCCAGAAAATTCGGAGATACAGGAGCGTTCTAGGTAATCTATAAAAGCATTTCTCGTTTTTTCATCGAGATTATCTTGATAGTTCTCAAATTCTTGCTGACGTTCAAAGTGATGCCGGTTGTAATCGGTCC
This sequence comes from Microcystis sp. M20BS1, assembly GCF_020245305.1. Taxonomy (NCBI): domain Bacteria; kingdom Bacillati; phylum Cyanobacteriota; class Cyanophyceae; order Chroococcales; family Microcystaceae; genus Microcystis; species Microcystis sp. M20BS1. The sequence goes on from NZ_JADBUZ010000030.1 coordinate 1,156, forward strand.
GCATCTCCTCTAACATCGCTTTGATTTCGGTTTCTTGCAAAGAAAGGTCAAAATTAGCGGCAGCCTCAAAATCGGTGGTATAGAAACGCGGGGTGAGGATAGTTTCGCGCAGAACAGCTTTTTTCTGGGAGGGAGGTTCGACGGTAGTGACCATGATGGAAATTACTTGACTACATAGCTATATAGGATTTTAAACATAAATAGGTAGGCCAATGATAATTATTAAGTTTTATCAATATTTTGGGCAGTAGTGAGCAAGGGAATCAGACAAGTTGGCGAGCCGATTAGGGAAATAGGGAGTAGAATAGAAAGGTTGTGAGTCTATAACTATCGTTAAAATACTATGGCTTGTCCCAAGAAGAAAACCTCAAATGCCAAGCGCGACCAACGGAGAGCGCACTGGAGAAAGCAAGCGGCTCGGGAAGCGCAAAAAGCCTTATCTTTGGGTAAATCTGTTCTTTCTGGTCGTTCTAACAGCTTTGTCTATCCCACTAAAGAGGAAGAAGAAGGGGGAGACGAGGAATAACTTGATGGTGGGGAGTGAGGTAGAGAAAACCTTTTCGCTCCCTAATATTTTAAGATTTGTTTAGGGTTTTCGTTGTGAGTCTCAACTAATGTTAGGCAAATTCTTTAAAAAACCAGAATCTACCGATCAAGACCGAGTTCCTCCGGGCCAATATCTCGCTAGTGGTTTTCCTGTGCTTACCTACGGAGATACTCCCCAAATCAAGACCGAGGAATGGTTATTCAAGGTTTGGGGAAAGGTGGCCACGACTAAAATTTTTAACTGGTCGGATTTTATGGCCCTACCGCAGTGGGAATTTACTAAGGATTTTCACTGTGTCACCCGTTGGTCAAAATTAGATGTGACTTGGACGGGAATTAAGGTATCGGATTTTATCACCTTAATTGACCTGTTGCCGGAAGCTACCCACGTCATGCAACACTGTTATGGTGGTTATACCACTAACCTGACCCTAGAGGAATTCCTGCACGAGGATAATTTTTTCGCTTTTCAACTGTTTGGTCAACCTTTAACCCCCGACCACGGTGGTCCGCTGCGCTTAGTTGTCCCCCATCTCTACGCTTGGAAAAGTTCTAAATGGATTAATGGCCTAGAATTTCTCGATCGAGAGCAATTGGGTTTCTGGGAACTTAATGGCTACCATCGACGAGGTGATCCCTGGTTGGAGGAACGTTATGGCGGTTTTTGACGATTTTTGTCTTAAAATCAGGTAATATCAGCAAACGGAAGTTACCCCCCCCACAAAAGAGCATTTGGGTTTCCTTTTCTTGTACCCATGTAATTGAAGTTTTCTTAAGGTTTATAGGGATAGACAGAGTCCCTTATAAAAATTCCCCCGAAGACTGGTTGTAGTCATTGATCACTGATAACTGAAATAACCGACTAATGATATTCGGATTGACCATGAAAAAGAGGATATTGACTTTACTATTAGCTTTGCTTTTAGTTGCTAACATGAATAGCCAAGGGGTTTTAGCGGTGACGATCGATTTTCAATGGTTGGGAAATCAGGGTTATACAGCTAAAGGTTCTTTTAGTTATGATGAAAAAACGGCCCCGACTATCTTTTCGGAAAAAGGTTCGGGAAAAATGCGAGTCTTAGAAGATTTTCAGGTATCTTTTTATGATAACAGTGGTCAAGAGATCGCTAAATACGATAATGTCAGCGAGGGAATTTCCTCAGCTAATTATTTTCAGTTTAATTTTAATACAAAAACCGGTCAAGTTTTTGGCTCGATCGATCTGGGGGGTGAAGGGATGGGGGAAATCTATCTTCAAGGGGTGGTTAACGATAATTTGGCACTCTTGCGGGTGGAGTCGGTAGATCTGGTCATGGATGAGGATGATTCACCGGAAATTATCACTCAGTTTTGACTAAATCGATCGGGAAAATAGGTATCATCCTAGCCTAATTTTTCCGCTAATTCTAACCAGCGATCGGTTAAATTATCAATTTTTTGACTCAATTGAGCTAATTCTTCGGTTAGAGCGGTTATTTTGGTAAAATCTTCTAGGGGTTCTCCATAAAGTACCTGTTCAATTTCGGCTTTTTTTGATTCTAAAATTGGTATTTGTTTTTCGATATCTTCGTATTCTTTTTTCTCTTTAAAAGAGATTTTTTTATTGACAGGTGACGGAGAAGCTTTAACAGTTTTTGGGGTGACTTTTTTTTCTTTGGGTTCCTCCTCCTCTTTTTTCTGATCGAGATAAAGGGAATAATTACCCGGATATTGACGGATATTACCCCCGGTTTCAAAGGCAAAAATAGTATCAACTACTCGATCGAGAAAATAGCGATCATGGGAAACGACAATCACACAACCGTTAAAGTCCTCTAAATATTCTTCTAAAATTGCTAAAGTCTGCACATCGAGATCATTGGTGGGTTCATCTAAGATTAAAACATTAGGTGCACTCATCAAAACTCGTAGTAAAAATAAGCGTCTTCTTTCTCCTCCAGAAAGTTTATAAATTGGTGCATACTGTTGATCGGGAGGAAAGAGAAATTTTTCTAACATCTGGGAAGCGGTGATGACGCTGCCGTCTAGGGTTTTGACTAATTCGGCCACACTTTTCAGATATTCGATTACTCTTTGATTTTCGTTGATATTGAGATCATCGGATTGTTGATCGAAGTAACCAATATGAATAGTGGAACCGATGTCAACCGTGCCTGAATCGGGGAGAGTTTTCCCGGTAATAATATCCATGAGAGTAGATTTTCCTACCCCGTTACTGCCAATAATACCGATGCGATCTTCGGGGGTAAAAATATAGGTAAAATCTTTAATTAAAGTATGATCGCCGTAAGCTTTCGATATCTTTTCTACTTCGATAACTTTTTTGCCGATGCGTCTTCCTGCGGTGGCAATATCGACTTTTCCCTCCACCTGTTTAAATTCCTTATTACCCATTGCCTGAATGCGATCAATCCGCGCTTTTTGTTTGGTACTGCGCGCTTTTGGTCCCCGGGATAACCATTCTAATTCCCGTCGTAAAACTCCCGCGTGTTTGCGTTGACTACTGGCGATCGATTCTTCCGCTAAAGCTTTTTTTTCTAGATAATAGGCATAATTACCGGCATAAGTAGATAAATCTCCCCGATCGATTTCAATGATGCGATTAGTCACTCGATCGAGAAAATAGCGATCATGAGTAATTAATAATAATCCTCCCCGAAAACGGGACAAATAACTCTGTAACCACTCCACGGAAAGCGCGTCTAAATGATTGGTGGGTTCATCCATCAATAAACAGTCAGGATCGGCTAAAAGTGCGGTAGCGATGGCGATTCTTTTGCGATATCCCCCCGATAAATCTCCCACGCGAGCATTAAAATTATCGATACCCAGTTTACTTAAAATAACTTTAGCATTGGTTTCTAAATCCCAGGCGGCAAGTTTATCAATTTGTTGCGAAACCCTTGACAAACGCTCCATAATAGTATCCAGATTTTCTGGCTCATGGACAAGGCGATCGGACAATTCCTCGTATTCCTTGATTAAAGTCATACTTTCGCCACTATCGGCGAAAACCTGCTCTAAAACCGTTTTATCGTCGTCTAGCTCCGGTTGCTGGGGTAAATAGACGATTTTCATCCCCGAATTGATTTGAATTTCGCCACCATCGATCGATTCTAATCCGGCGATCATTTTCAATAGGGTCGATTTTCCCGATCCATTCGTACCGATCAGGCCGACTTTATCGCGATCATCGAGGCTAAAACTGGCATCTTTGAGAATTTCCTTGATACCGAAGTCTTTTTTGAGCGATCGAACCGTCAGCAGTGTCATGATTTCTGGGAATAATCCTTCTTTTCTAGTGTAGTGTCTGGACTAATGCAAAGGATAGATTAAGCAGGTTCTGCTGAAAAAGTTTTTCCCGATGAAAAAAAACCTGTCCCTAATGCCGACGATAACGAGAAAAGGGACAGATTGGCTCAATGGAATGAGATTATTTTCAGGGGCCAGAGGGCATCAGGAATTACATCATGCCCATGCCACCCATGCCACCCATGCCGCCCATGCCGCCCATGCCGCCCATGCCACCCATGCCGCCCATATCGGGGGCTGCGGCTTCTTTAACGGGTTTTTCGACCACGAGGGCTTCCGTAGTTAAGACCATACCGGCGATAGAAGCGGCGTTTTGAACGGCTGACCGTACCACTTTAGCCGGATCGATAATTCCGGCGGCGATTAAGTCTTCGTACTTGCCGGTGAGGACATTGTAACCGACGCTAAAAGCGGTATCGCGCACACCTTCCACGATCACATCCCCTTCCACGCCGGCGTTATTAGCTAACTGACGCAGGGGTGCTTCTAGGGCTTTGGCGACGATATCGGCGGCGACTTTTTCCTCATCGTTAGTCAGAGAAGCTTTGAAAGCCTTCACCTTAGAAGCCAGATGAATCAAGGTTGTACCACCGCCCGGGACGATACCTTCTTCCACGGCGGCTTTGGTGGCATTGAGGGCATCTTCGATGCGGAGTTTGCGATCCTTGAGTTCGGTTTCTGTGGCCGCCCCGACTTTAATCACGGCCACACCGCCGGCTAATTTAGCGATGCGTTCCTGTAATTTTTCCTTATCGAATTCGGAATCGGTTTCTTCTAACTGTTTTTTCAGTTGGGCGAGACGTTTCTGCACATCGGCCTTATTGCGGCTGTCCCCGGAGGCGACAATAATTGTATTGTCTTTCTCTAGGGTGATTTTTGCCGCTTGCCCTAGCAGATCGAGGCTAACGGTGTCAAGACTTAAGCCCACTTCTTCGGAAATCAGACGACCGCCGGTGAGGATGGCGATATCTTGTAAAACCGCCTTGCGACGTTCCCCGAAACTGGGGGCCTTGATGGCGACGACATTTAAGACCCCCCGGGCCTTGTTGACCACTAGAGTGGCTAAGGCTTCGCCGTCCACATCTTCGGCGATAATTAATAGGGGACGACCTTGACGAGCAACGGCTTCGAGGACGGGGACTAATTCAGCGATCGCACTGATTTTTTTATCGGTAATCAGGATCAGGGGGTTGTCGTACTCGACGATCTGTCTTTCCTGATCGGTGATGAAATAGGGAGAGATATAACCGCGATCGATCTGCATCCCTTCCACTACTTCTAATTCGGTGGTTAAGGATTTCGATTCTTCCACGGTGATTACGCCATCGGTGGTGACTTTTTCCATGGCGGCGGCGATCATTTTTCCCACTTCTTCGTCGTTGCCGGAGGAAACGGTGGCCACTTGAGCGATCGCATCTCCAGCGATCGGTTTAGCGACGGCGGCGATTTCTTCCACCAGATAGGCGATGGTTTTGTCCAGTCCGCGTCTTAAGGCGACGGGATTGGCCCCGGCGGTAACGTTTTTCAGACCTTCTTTAATTAAAGCCTGGGCGATGATGGTGGCGGTAGTGGTGCCATCTCCCGCTAAATCTTTGGTTTTTGCCGCTACTTCCTGAATTAATCTCGCCCCGGTGTTTTCGAGGGGATCGGACAATTCGATTTCTTTGGCCACGGTGATGCCGTCATTAACGATCTGGGGGGCGCCGTATTTCTTTTCTAACAAGACATTGCGTCCTTTCGGACCGAGGGTGATTTTTACCGCATCGGCCAAGGCGTTGACACCTCTTTCTAGGGCGCGACGGGATTCATCTTTAAAGGCAATGATTTTGGACATGGTATCGCTGTTGTGATAGGACTCCTTATAGTTAATTTAGCACTCTTAGGGCTTGAGTGCTAATCCCGGTGTGCGGTTATTGAGGAGATCAGGGTGTTATCTCCCCACGGCAGACTGAATTGAGTTAAAAAAATAAAAATTTATCAAGATTTATGAATAATTGCAGAAAATCAATGATAACTATTGTAGCATCGGGGAGATAATCGAATTTTAGCCCATTTTCGCCTTTTTTTTAGGAGAAGACAACCATGATTAATCCAAATCCTGCTATCGAACAAAAAATTAATCAATTTATTCTAGAAACCCAAAATAAATTTAGTCAGGATAAATCAGCTACCCTTGCTAGTTACCAAACAGAAGCCAAAACAATCACTCAAGAGACTAATAATTTAAGAGATGAACTTATTCAAAAACTAGGTGAATTAACTTTTTCAGACCCTTTACCTAGCAGAGAAGAATTAGAAAAACAAATAATAGCTCATATAGATCAGCTTGTGGAGACAATCAACCTTTTATCTACGGGTAAAAGTTCAGAAACTCCTCTTGATACTTTAAGCCAAGAAACTGATAGTTTAGTTGCAACAATTACGACTCTATTCGATGCTAATGCTAACGTTCCAAACTTGCCAAAACTTAAGGAAAAGCTAACTGCTTGGCAAACAAAAGTTAAAGATACTTTGGTTAAATTTTCCACGACTGTGGAATTACAACAGAAAAATGAGTCTTTGATTGCTGAACTGAAGGATAAATTAGACAAATATAGTTCAATTCCTGAAGTAGATGAACCCTTTGAAAAGTTAGTCAAGGAATTTAAAGATAATTCTGCACAACTACAAGAAGCAAGTGTTTTATTTCAAACTTTAGACGATTTAATCAATGAAATTAAAGCTAGAGATGAGGTGATTAAACTAAATCAAAGAATTGATATTTTGCTGGGAAAAACTAAAGAACAAGTAGCGGGATTCCCTCCAGAATTAGACCGGGAAGTACAGGGAGAATTAGCCAAATTAATTATAATACTAGGGATAGCGCAGGTGGAACTCATCAACAGTTCCAAAGCTTGGGATATCATGCAAGTAAAGTCGGTGGTAGATGCTGGAGAAATTGCGATTAAATCTTTAACAGGTCAACCTAATATTATTTTGGCACAAAAATTACGCTATGCTGCCGAAACAGGATTAAGAAAAACCCAGATGGGTTTTTGGAATGGTCTAGCCGAATTCAGAGGTAATCTTTTCCATTCTATCAAAATACCTACAAAAGTTTTAATTGGATTAGTGTTAGCTCTCCCTTTGAATTGGGGTATTATGAACTCCCCTCCAGTGAAGAATTTGCTTATGCCCTTACCTCCAATCTCAAATTCTAGTAACCAAAATACTGAGGACAAAGATGAAAATTTTAGACTCTTGATATTGATATTGATGACAGGGACTTTAGGGGGAGCAGTTAGTCTTCTAACTCGTTTGCAAGACTTTGATAATCCCAAAAATCAAAAATATGACGATGACTTCTTGCCATTGTCAATTGGTTTAACCAAACCCATTTTAGGGGGAAGTTTCGCTTTCTTTATTCTGCTAATTCTTAACTCTAGCATTTCTCCCTTACAAATTCGGACTGACAATGGAAATAAGGGGAATGACACCTATTTATATGGACTTTTGACAATGGCTTTTGTGGCTGGATTTAGCGAACGTCTTATTCCCGATTTAATTAATCAAGTAGAGAAAAAAGTAACTGTAGAGGCTAGTTCCACTGGACAGGGACTACCTCCAACGATTTTGATCGCTCCGTCTAGCGCAGCTTTAGCATTAAATGGAATCCAGGAATTTAGCATTAATCCCGTTGGTAACTACACCATCACAATCTCACCGCCAGAAAGCGGTAAAATTGATAAAAATACCACTGATGCCAAATTTACCTACACTGCACCCCCACAAGGAAATGCTGGGGATACAATTACTATTACTGCTACTTCTGATTCCGGACAAACTGCCAAGGCTACGGTCACTTTAACTGCATAAAAAAAGACCGAGAGAGCCTTCTAGTTTGACAAAAAAGGATAACTCCCATTTACCCCGATTTCGGGTTAATGGGAATAGCCAAGGCTTGAACTTGAATTTTTTTTAACTCGGAAACTAATCGAATCGCCTGCTGTTCGTAGAGGGGGGCGCCGAGAGTCGCTGGCAAATTTTCCATGAGATCGCTGGCGGTTTTCAGGGGACAATTAGAAAAACGACTGATCACGGTGGGTGCTTCCGCGGCAATATTGCGGTTAAAGGCTTTTTCCACCCGCACGCGCCAAGTTTTGGGAGTGCGACGACCCTGCTCCACCCGTCGCAGTCCGTTGATGGTGGCCAGCACCACAATGCGATCGCCGATGCGTAAATTGAGATAATCTTCGGGCATTAATTTCGGGGCTTGCCGTTCTCGTTGGTGTAGGATCGGCACGACTCGATAACCGTAGGCAATATCCCCGATCGAGCTACCATTGAGAGTATCTCCGGCTTCGATCTCGTATTCTGTCACCAGAATCGTTTTTTGCGCCCAACGGAACAGATAGATAATATTTTCTCCGAAAGCCGCTCCCGTAAAGGCTTCTGCCGCTACGGTGTTGGTTCCTAAAATGTGAGATCGGGGCAGAATTTGACTTAATTGTTGACTAAGGTTGTCGTCGGTGGTGCGGATGACTAAGTAGCTTTGGGGGTTGAGTTTGCGGGTGGTTAGGGCCACTTCTAAATTGAGGATTTCGTCATCGGTAACGATGGCTATACTTTTGGCCCTATCTAAATTGACATTTTTTAAAGATTCTTCGATATTTCCCGTCATCAGGGGCATTTTTGGCAGGATAGTTGCATCAAAATCCCTATTTAAGCTGACCCCAACGATTGCCTGTTGCATTTCTAGTAATAAATTAGCCACTTCTTTGCCGACTCGACCTAAGCCCACAATAACGATATGATTCTGTTGGGGAACTGGGGGACGGTTAGGGATAAATTGAAATCTTGATGATAATAAAGTTTCTGTCAAAATGGCATAGAGAACCCCGATAAAAGCGGTTCCAGCTAAGGTTAAAAAGAGACTAAATAGCTGCATCCACCAGGGAACCGCATTTAAATCTTCGGGGTTAGAGCCACCGAAAACATCGCCGTAACCACCTAATAAAAGGATCGCTGTTCCTGAAAGAGAGGAAATAAAGGAAGCTCTCGGGGCGTAGAGATGGAAAAGAAAAGTCCCGATAATTACTAGGAGGATAATGATAAATACTGACAGGAAAGCCACCTGGTGAATTTGCTGCTGAAAACTCAATTGCCAGAATTGTTGGATTTCTTTGAGCAATTTCTGCCAAAAATCCCGCAACTTCTGGGGAGAATTTGACGGTTTCTGGCGGACAGCATCGATGTTTTGATAGGTAGTTTCGATGGTGGTAATGGTATCACCTGCCCCGATAGTGGTGGTGGGAGACCATTGATAAAATCCGGCCCTTAAAGGTTCATCGGGGGCTGTGTGTGCTAACAGACGACGGGTGGGAGTATTTAAATCACCTAAAAAGCGATCGAGTAAACCATCTTCGGGGCTAATTTGTCTCTGGATAATCCGCAATTTCTGACCGTCGAGATGCAAAAAACCGAGGGTTTCCGTGCCTAATGTGGCTAAAGCAAAGGCATTGGCGGGTAGTTGGGTGGGTTCATAGGCGATAAAATTGCCTAAACGTTCCTTGAGTAGCTGATTGAGATTATCTTTAGAAGAACGCACCACTAAGCGGGTAAGGGGATTTAATTGCCGAATAATTAGGGCAGTAGTGGCATTAATTCGCTCATCACTGGTGACAATTAAAGCAGCCCGACAGCGATCAATTCCCGCTCTTGCTAAAATGTTTTTTTGACGACAATCACCGATAATTATTTCCTCTAATAAATCGGGAAAATCATTAATTTCCCAACTGGGAGGCTGTATTAGTTCGATACCGACGACGCTAACCCCAAACTCTTTTAAAGACTTGACGCAGTGTTGTCCGAGACTACCCAATCCACAAACTAAAAAGCGATCGGCTGACTTGACATTCCCATGGACAAAGCTGAGAGATTCTTGGTTCATAGATTCTGCTTGTCTTAAAAAATAGAAGGATTTTTCAAACTTCTGATCCCCCCTTAATCCCCCTTTAATCTACCCTTAATTTACTTTTAACTAAGGGGGGTATTAGACAATTTTAAACACCTACCTAATTATAACATACCAGCGTTTTTATTGCGTACTCGTTGATACATTTCTTCCATATTTAATTGGGAAGCAACGAAGAAGTAATAAACTCCAGCAATATATTTACAGGGATTTTGTCAATCGGGACAGGAATAATTAGTTCAGCTTTTTTCTGAGGGAAAAACCTAAATAGTGATTTCAGCTTTCATCGACTTGACTTTTAAACTAACTTCGGGATGAGATTGCTTTAATCTTGCTTGATAAACCTGAACATTGGTTCCAGCTTTTGGTACTCTAGAAGCGACAATATAGCATTCTTTTTTAGATTTTTTATGTCTTTCTTGTAAGTAAAAATGATTTAGAGTTGACAATAATTGATCATAAGCTTGTTCAATATTTTTACCCTTGAGTTCAATATAAAGAGCCAAGCTACAGGGATCATCAATTTCTAAAAGCCAGTCGCATTTTTTTCCCTCGATGATTAAACAATTATCTATTTTTATCTTAGTAACTAATTTCTGACTATTATTGTTGACGATGAATTCTTTCCCATTTTCCTTAACTTTGACTATTTTATTATTATTGCATTCAGAACAGTGACTAATATCCATTATTGTTGAGCCTTTCTTTCTAAAATTTCTTCAAACTCTTGACTAAGTTCATCGGAGACAGCATCGAGGTTATTGATACCAATCAAGTTCACCTCTGTATCTAAGATACTTTGAGTTTGTCCGTTGCTAATTGTGTAAGCTGACACATCTTGAAATTGAATAGTATTTTTATAACCTAAAGATTTTTCCGCTTTGACAGGCTCAACGTTAGCCGCCATGATTTTATTATTCAAAGCTGTGAGAATGTAGGGACTATGGGTAGTGAGAAAGAAACGACAATTTTTATTAGCATAAAGTAAGGTAAATAGTTCTACCATATCTCTTTGAGCGGAGGGAAAAAGATGGGTTTCGGGTTCCTCAATAAAAAATTGGTTGGATTCGGAATCAGGAAAAAACGAGAAAACTAAGAGAATTAATAACATTGGTAAAGCTTCTTGCTGTCCGCTTGAAGCATCAATTAAGTTAATCTTTCTCCCATCGGCATGAAAAAGCCAATCTTGATCTTTCACGCGCGCATAGCTGCCTGATAGAATCTTTTCGCTAATTAATTTAATTTGATTATAAAGTTTTTTATCATCTTTTTTATCTTGGAATAAACTTTCTGATTCATTAATTATTCTGTATAGGCGTTGAGCATTTTCATAATTAGAGCCAAAGTTGATAATCAGAGGATCAAGATCAAAATTATTGGCCAAAAAGGCAAAAATATTATTGGTAAAGTATTTAACAAAAAGAGTGCGACTAGCTGGTACAAATAAAATCTTTGTAGAAAAAATTTTTTCATTGCCTTGAAAAAAATCAGCAATATTTTTGGCCACACAATCATTCATATCTGAATAAATATCTTGAGTGACTTTGTTATTGCTTTTGGCAATTTTACTCACTTGTCTAATTGTTGTATTGTAAAACTTTTTAAAATTATCTGAATAGGTAAATTGTAGTTTAAAATAGCCAGATTTGTCCTTATATCTTTCAATCAAAAAGTTCATGTCATCCAAACGATAAACTATTTTAAATACTTGCTCTTTCCATGCGTATTTAGGAAATAATTCCTCAAATCGCTTCTGTAGGTGCCTTTTGAGTCCTTGCTGATCTTGAAGATGAGTGACTAATAATTTAACTTGATAAAACAAAAATGTCTGAAATAAAAAAACTAATTTAGCAATAATACTTTTACCAGTGGACTGTTCACCGATGATAACATTAATTTTTTTTATCTCTATTTCCGCATACTTAATAATCAGAAAATTTTCAATAATTAAGGATTCCATTGTATCTCTCTTATGTCCAGTCTCATAACAATACTAGCAGGTTAGGGGTAGATTTTCAATTACTGTCAGTTGTTAACCTGTTTATTCTAATCTACCCTCCTATGGATAGATACCTAAGTCAAAAAGTCAGCAATTTAGCTACAGCGTTTCTGATCCAGATAAAGTGTAACCTAATTTGACATCGGGACTGACTCCTGACTCCCCAAAAGGAAAACTTATATTTTTTTAAAGTATCCCTGCATTTTTATTGCGTACCCGTTGATACATTTCTTCCATTACCTCGATAAAGGAGGTATCCTTATCCCAAAATGCAGGATAATCACCAGCTTTTTTAATGACAATTGCGGGAATAGTTGCGGATTTAACTAACTGAGGATTTTCTGGTAAACGGTGATGAGAGTGCCAAAATTCTTTGAGATCAATTGTTTGTGCTGCTGGTATAGTTTCGGGTTTAGTGTGATAGGAAGTCCCGGGGTTAAGAGGAATTTTTTCCTCTTGGATGGAGGAGGAAAGCAACTTACCGAGAGGAGTTTTTGCTAACTCTTGCAGTAATTTTTGACGAGAGATACCGCGTAATTCAAATAAGAGGAAAGGATCCTGATCTAATTGGGAAGCAACGAGGTAATAAACTCCAGCAATATGTTTACAGGGATTTTCCCAATCGGGACAGGAACAATTGGTGATAAAATCCTTTTGACTGTGGGGTAATAAGTGCAGATTCAGATCGCTAAATGCTTCATCAATATTATCGGGAACTTCTTTCAGCAGCAGTTTAGAGATCATACTCGCTCTTGAACCAAGATTGTATAAAGCTTGTGACCACTCTGCTTTAGTAATTGGTTTAATCTCGATACTCACCTTATACAAAGGTTCTTTGTAAACCCCAAAGTAGGGATTAATGGAACCTCGCACCTGAGCAGTAATTAAATTACCGTCAATTTCGTAATTCTTGACTTTATCATTTTTAGCGTAGGAACGTCCTCGACTCAAACGCGCTGAGTCGGTAAATTCCTCTAATGCTTCTATAAAGCGTTGTCCCCACCAAGTTTTACTAAATTTATTCATAGGTTTACCTCGATTAAATAATTGTCTGTTTATTCAATGCGATTAACTGACGAAAACTTTCGTTATCTAATTCCGTTAACCAGGATTCATCATTACTAACAATAGCATTAGCTACCTTTTTCTTTTCCTCGATCATTTCATCAATTCTTTCCTCTAAGGTTCCCAATGTGACAAATTTATGCACGAAAACATTTTTTTGTTGACCAATTCTAAAAGCGCGATCGGTTGCTTGATTTTCCACCGCAGGATTCCACCAACGATCGAAATGAAAAACATGATTTGCTTTGGTTAAAGTAATCCCCACTCCCCCAGCTTTTAGGGATAAAATAAATACGGAAGGTTCTGTTTCAGGATGTTGAAATTCTTCGATCATTTGTTCTCGTTTTGGTTGAGAAGTCCCCCCGTGAAGATAATAAGTATTATAGCGAAAAGTTTGTTTGAGGTACTTTTGTAAGGAGTCACCGATTTCAGTAAATTGAGTGAAAATTAGCAGACTATCTCCCTCTAAAATTACTTCTTCTAGCATTTCTCCCAAACGCTCTAACTTATGCGATCGCTCAGGGGTAAAAGCACTGTTATCCTGTAAAAATTGACGGGGATGATTACAAATTTGTTTCAAGCGCATCAGGGTAGATAAAATTAATCCTTTGCGTTTTATTCCCTCCGCTTCTTCTAATTGTTTTTCCACTTCTTTGATAACAACTTCGTAGAGAGAAGCTTGTTCTTTAGTTAAATTACAATACTGTTTGTTTTCCACTTTGTCAGGCAAATCTTTAATTATCTGCTTATCGGTTTTTACCCGACGCAGAATAAAAGGTTCCACTAATTTTTTGAGAACCGTGGACTGGAGACGATCATTTTGTTTTTGGATTGGCACTTCAAAAGCTTTACGAAATTGAGTTTCTTTACCTAAATAACCAGGGTTAAGGAAGTTAAAAATTGACCATAAATCAAGCAGTCTATTTTCTACTGGAGTTCCCGTTAATGCGAGACGATGTTGTGCAGATAAACTCAAGATTGCTTTAGTTTGTGCCGCTTTAGGATTTTTGATATTTTGTGCTTCATCAATTACTAAACGTTGCCAGGATTGCGAGTTAAATAATTTCAAATCCTTGCGAACTAAGGTAAAAGAAGTAATGACGATATCCTTTTGACTAGCTACTGTCTGAAATTCGTTCTCATCTTGATAGCGCTTACTACCATGGTGAATTAAAACCTGAAGATGGGGGGCAAATTTTTCAATTTCTTTTGCCCAATTTCCGACCACGGAAGTGGGTGCAACTAGCAGAGTTGGTAAAACATTATTATCTCCCTCTCTTTCCCCAATCAATCTAGCAATTACTTGTAGGGTTTTCCCCAGTCCCATATCGTCAGCAAGACAACCATTTAAACCCAATTGTTCCAGGTATTGAATCCAGGCAACTCCGCGCTTTTGGTACTCCCGCAGCGTTCCTTGTAATTGGGGAGGATTTTCGATCGGTTCTAGTTGACTAGGATTTTGTAATTTCTCTAGCATAGAACTTAAAAAATCATCGGTTTCAACAATAATTTCCTCTGGGTATTCGGCAGCTTTTTTCATTAATTCAATCAGATTCATTTCAGGATTTTCCTGCTGATATTTCTGCCAAAAATCTAGCATTTGCTGCATTTTATTTTGTTCTAATTCTACCCATTGGCCTCGAAATTTAACTAAGGGTGTTTTGGTGTTAATTAATTGTTGCCATTCCTCTTGACTAATAGTTTCTTCACCGATGGCTAATTCATATTGATATTCAATGATGTTTTCGAGGCTAAAAATCCCTTTACTAACGGGGGTAGATTTGCCTGATTTAGAAGTGGTTTTTAGCCGAACTTTAGCGCGTTGACGGCCTTCGGGAGTCCACCAAGCGGGAATAATTACCTTATATCCCGCATCTTCTAAAATCCAAGCAGTTTCTTTTAAGAAAGTAAAAGCTTCTGTAAGGTTGAGATAAAATCCCGTCGGTTTATCCGTTTCTAATCCTTGCCAAATGGGGGGATAAATACGGGCAGCATAACCCAAACTTAGTAAAATATTTTTGTCTAAATCTTGACCAAAATGCGCTCGTATGCTTGTCCTAGTTTCGGGTACTGCATACCAATATTCTTCTAATTCTAATCGCAGGGAGGGGTCTTGTTTAGAGATGAGGATAAAAGTAATTTGCCACTGTTCAATATTATTTTCTGGGGCCTCGGTTAGTTTAAAACCCAGGGTAAAATTAGATATATTTTGGTCTCCTAGTAATTGCTGTCTCCAAGTTTGCCACTGTTGATATTTTTCTAAAGCGGCAGCGGTTTGCAGAAATCCAGCAGTCTTAGTCACAGAGAAGCAATCACCTATAATTGTCTCGCTAATTTTTTTCTCAAAACTGGCAGGAATTGCCGTATTAGTGACAATTTCATTGAGGAGACATTCCGAGAAGTGCCGGAGTAGGGTGTTGGGGTCGTATAATTGTGGTGAAGCATGGGGATTTTCAGCACCAGCAAGACAAATGCGGGGAAGATATTCGAGATAGCGATCGAGATTGGTTTCGTAGGTTGCTGATATAATTTCCCAAAGAGGGTAGATGGCAAAGTTAGCGGTTTTCTTGTTATTTGTGGTTAATTCTCGATATTTAAAGGCAGGAATATAGTTATCTTTGAGAATTATTTCTTTAAAAGCTTGACTGTAGTGATACCAAAAAAGTAGATCTGCACCTAACTGAATCTCTGAGGAGTTGTAAAGACAGATAAAGTGCAGATCATTGAGCAGTTTAAGTACAGGATTAAGGGGATAACAATCAATTTGCCAAGATTGCCATTGGCTATTTTCTGGGGGTTCTTTTTCTAGATAACGCAGTAATTCTAAGGAGGGTAAAGGTTGATTCTCGTGACTAGGTAAAAGAAAGTAGCGGGGGACAAATTGCCGACTAAGAGGATTATAATTCGATTGAACTATTCCTAACTCTCCAGTGAGAAAGCTAGTTAATTCTTCTTTGCTTAACTGAAAAGGATGATAATTATCGGCAGTGGTGCGACTCTTTTTCGGGGTGCTAGTTTCTCCCCAAAGATAAAAGCTACCCTTCTGAATAAATTCATCCGTTGATTGGGGAATCCAAGTACCGTGAAGAATTTTCATGGTTTTTAATGAGTACAAAAGAACTTAAATGAGGGCAATACTTAGCCTCTAGAAAAATTGTAGCGATTATGGGAGGATTCTCCACACTTTTTTGTCCCTTTGCGAACCCAGAAGTCCTCTGGATCAGAGAAAAAGGTTAATAGAGCTTCTAGGATAAAAAACCATTGAGAAGACGTGATCAACGGTTTTTTTGAGCTTAAAGCTTATCCCTATATGGGTTTAAAGCTATTTTTGTTCTAGGTTTTGTTGAGGTTCCACTAAGAAGGATGGCTAATTATAGCAATTCCCCAAAATCCGGCTACAGGAGTTTGATCCCTCTGCCTTCGTCTCCCTTAAAATGGGAAAAAGGGGAAAAGGGGAACTTAAATTCGATAATTCGATCTGTAGTTTTTATGGGTGAGAATTGGTATTAATTAACTTTTACCCAAATACTGCGGAAATATTTTTCGGGATTATTTTTATCGGTATTTTTACAGGGAGTATTACCAACTCGCTCGATTGTACCATCATCGCTTAAAATCTGAAAGCGATCTGGGAAATGGGGATAAAACAACAAAGCTTCTGGACGAAACCCGTCAGGGAATTGCAGTGATTCTATCTTTTCCGGTGCATCTTCTTTTTTTCCTGACCAAGTATAGAAAACAAATTGATCGCCTCCATGAAATTCTCCGGCAATAATTAAATATACTTCTAAAGCTGGCCAAAATTCAAGGCTACGAATTCCTAATCCTCCCAAATCTAGCAGGATAGGATCACCAAATTCAGCTTTAGCCGTGGTTGAATTAGTAACTAAACTCTTGGGATTTTTTAGGGGTAATAAAAGAGCTTTACCGTTGGGGACAGGATTACGAAAACCGATTAAGATATTTCCGTCTGGAGTTGCCGTTAAACCTTCAATATTTAATCCTCCTTCAGCTTTGGGAGCTTTGGTTTCTGCTGTTTTGAAATCAAATATTTTAGCCAATTGAGAGTCTTCGATAATATCGCGCAATACTAACTGAGTATAAGACTCACCCACTTGAACTATACTAGAGCCGTCATCGGTAATTTTACTAGCAAAAAATTGATGACGAGGGAGTTTTTGTTCAGCATTTTTATTGCGACCGTGGGAAGTAATCCAATAGATTATGTCATTTAGCACAGTTACCCCTTCTAAGTCGATTTCTCTATTTTTAGGATTGTTTTTTAGCCAACCATTAATGTCAATGGTTTCCAGCGCTTTTCCCGACTCTTGAGAGGAATAAATCCAGAGAATATTACCTAATTCTACATCTGCCTCATCATTACCAATAACAAATTTATTTTCTCCTAAAGCAGTGGCTGCAGAAGCATCACAAATTCCTTGATGTTTGATTTCTTGGATAATAGAAAAGTTCAGAGGTTGCATGATTGTCTTCTCCTTATTAACTGAAAAAGTGAGGATTAAGAAAATTATAGGCAATAAAAGATAAAAGGACAAAAAATGACTAGAAATAATCTGAGAAAGGATTAATTTGAATAACTAATTCCTTCTAGGTTAAAAAAATTTTCGAGTGTCATAATTAGAGTACCAAGACTTTCTAAAATTATATCAAATAACAACTGTTTTTGCTATCTTTTTTGAATTGGCGAACTATTACAAAAAGCAGTGACATAAACTAAAGTTTAATAATTCTGCCAAGGATTTCGATTGTTCTACCCAAAAGGTTTAGAAAACCAACCGTATCATCAAGTTTTTTTATTTCTTTATTGATAGCATCTATTCCTTCATGTAGTTCAATTTCATTAGCTTTTAGTTCACTAACTAAAACACTAGCAATATTGATACGAGTTTTATTAACAAGTCTTTTCCACTCTGTACGAAACTGCTTAAATTGCCTTTTTTGGTCATCATCAGGAAACTTACCCAGAATACCAGGAATGGTCAATTGATTTTGAATTGCACTAATTTCATCGAGAAATTCTTGCAGTGCCTCAAGTAATTTTTGTGTATCAGTATTTGTGGTCATTGTCTTTTACTCCTGTGGTAGTCTTGTTTTGGTTGATTGATCTTTTTAAATCTTCCGATATGTTGATGAGAGATTCGATCTCAGATAATAAAGCATTGGCACGTCCGATAGTAAATCTATCTTCCAAGAGCAATTTAAAAGACTCCTTAAAAGATTCTGTTGCTTTAGTTGCGTCATCTAAACCTTGAACTGAGAGAGTCATCGTTCTAATTTGTCTGCGTCTAATTATCCAATCATCGGGTTTTTCAATTGGTTGTTCAGCAGCAAATGCGGGTAAAACAGAGCGCTCATCTTTGAGGTTTTGAATATCCTTTAAATCAGTTTTAATCTGACTGGTAAGCAGTTTCAGTAAAGCTTCCTGTATAGCAATTTCTCGATAAATTGCTTCCTTCCTTGCCTCTAGTTCTTTTCTTAGTTCACCCTTGATTTTTTGACTTAGGATAATCTCGGAAATCGAAGGTACAGGAATCGAACCAACTCTAGGGTTAGCCTGAATAATGTTACTGATACTATTTAACTGTTTAAAAATATTATCAGTCGCTTTTCTCGCTTCTTGAGGAGCAGTAGAAGTGGCTAAATCTTCTAAGGCAAAAAAGTATTCTTTTAATAGATGATTGTGTTGACGCATTTCGGCAATTAAAGTGAGCCACTCATCATCTTCTTTGGTAGTCTCAGCATAGTTACTACTGTCTCTATCTTGATCCTGTAAATCATTGGCAATCAAATTTTCCGAACTGGCATCCACAAAATAATCACCAGAAATAACTAACAGGCTATCAAGAGCGGTGGCGTATTCCTGACCAGATTTGGCAAACTTCTGATATTCTTCAAGGGAAGCTCCACAGGCAACTAAAATAGTTCCCATGACAGTTATAATTGATGTTCTGATGACTGCGCTAGGTTTCAATGAAGAGCCTCCTTAATGAATTAAAAGAATAATATTGATCTTGTATTTGCTACTAAGGATAAACAGGATTACGCCTATACCAATCAACGTAGGTTAAACTTTTTGGAGAAATATTTTGCATAAATTTTTCCAAGTTTTTACGCTCATTTGTGTTAGTCCCTAATCCAAAATCGAGAGAAGATAAAACTGCTCGGCGAATGGTTGGACTTTGACGATCAAGAATGGCAACTAAAAATTTCGGATTTTGATTAGCCCATTGTACAATAACTGTGGCATAATTTTCCTCTACTATTCCATCTATATATGGAGACATTTTAACCAAAGTTTCCGCATCTTTTTGATAGCCATTTGCTGCTTTGTTTCCAAGTTTAATTATAGTCGGCAGTCCCAATTATATAAGTAAATCACGACCTTGATCACAAGAAATTCGAGAAATTTGACTACCAGCTAACCAACCAGCAAGAGGTAATTTAATTTTCAGCCATTTTTGATGACCCTCACTTAATTGTACAGAACTGCCGCTAGGTAAAGTTGCAATAACGTTATTCCCTTGTATTTGAGGATAGGAACGGATATTCACATAACCATCGGTGGCAGTAACAAAAAATTTTTGACAAGATTCTGTGCCAATAATTGAGTTACCTGTTAGCAATAAAGATAAGGTAAAAACGGTGATTTTGCGTAACATTTATGGTTAGAAAAATTTTCAATATACCAATAATTACTAGAGACAATTGAACCATCATTAAACAATTCAATTGCCCCTTGTTAAAGATAGGCTAGGGTTTGGGACAAGTTCCTAAACCCCAATCCACAAAAAAGTCTCGTGGGTCAGTTTCCCGAAGCCAACGAACAAAACGTTGATAATCGCCAATCGTATAAATTCCCACACATCCTGCGGTACCAGGAGACTTCTTGCGGCGATTCCAGTCGATGTGAATTTCAATAGCACTTCTACGGGTTGAATTGGGCTTTTGATAAGTTAAAGGCGTTGACACTGGACCAACTCCAGGATCAGGAAATACAAATTTTCCAGAGTAATCATCTTTGTGTGCAGGACCCCCTGCCCATTTAATATTCTCAATTCGCCATAACCCTTCTGGTAGCGGCTCAAATGATTTAGGTACACTAGCGGTAGCCGTCTTAAAAATCTGTCTCGATGGCGTACCAGAACACACATTAAGACTGTCTTTCAGTTGTCCATCTTTAAAGTATTCCATTTTTAAAACGAAACAACCAAATTCATCTTTTTTGTTGATTTTGGTTAATTTAAGATAATTTTTACCCGGACTGGATACGCCGACAGGAGGAGTTACAGGAACTGGATTTCCTTCCCACAGTTTTTTCCAAGTCAGGGGGCCGACTTTGCCATCTGCTTCATTAGCTCCAAAAAATTTGGCTTGGAAAGCTTTAACAGCTTGATCCGTTCCTGAACCAAAGTTGCCGTCAATTTCCCCTTGATAGTAGCCCAAATCTCGCAAACGTACCTGCAATTCCTCAATATCTTGCTTTAAACTGGCGGGAGTATCTTCGTCTGCTCCCATTCCAATTATTAAAAGTTGATTATCCAATGAGGGAGGAGCAGCAACTTTTGTGATTGTCGCAAATTCTCTTTTTTGAATTAAGATTCTTTCCCCCGTAGGTACTTGTTTTTCCTGGGGGGCAATGAGGAAATTTTTAGCATTAGGATATTGACGTATGACGGTAATTAAGTCCTCTTTATCCGGGCTTTCTACAGTCAAAATTTCTATAACATCAGAGCCTTTTCGAGCCACAATAATCGTATCATCATTATTTCTGTCTCGATAGCCCTCTAACCAATCAACTTGAGCTTGTAAGGAGGGTTCAGGCTTGTCTAAAGGTTTTCCTTCACTTCCAGATTTTTCAAATAAAGCCTTTTCCTCACGGCGACGATTAGTTAAACCTTCTAAAACAATTTTCACTCCGTTTTTTGTTGCTTTATTCCAAACTAAAAATTGTTCTGCCGCTCCAGTAAAATCACCACTATTAAGTTTTTTCAGTAGAGTACTTCCTTGAAACGCCCCACCACCCACGTTGTAGCAAAAAGAAACTAGAGCATCGAATTGATTCTGATTGAGTCCTACTGTTACTTTTTTGGTAACTAACTCAGCAAAATCGTCAGCTTCTAATTTTAATAAGTCCTCCGCTTCTGCTTCGGTGACAATATCTCCTAACTCCACAGGTTGCCCATTGGGATAACGAATCGTTCCATAACCAATAGTAGGTATTCCCACTGGATCTAAGTAAGCATTGGCACGAAATCCTTCCCATTTTTTAATTAAGTCAAGACAGATTTGCGAAATTTCCATATTTAATTTTCCTCTTGAGGATAGTCAAATTTTGACTATTTTTCGTACAGCTATTATACTCTCATAAACCTCGACATAATTGGCAAATATTTAATATTTCTTATTAAGTATTTTTGAAATTAATTCAACAGGAATTTTCCCAGTTTTTATAACCAGAAAATCTAGAATTTATTGATGTTTCGTGACTTAATGATAACAGTTAACTATTTATTAACTTGCCCTCTGGTGGCAGTAATGGTATCAGAGACTAAAGCGGGCAAACCATGAAATAGCTTAGTTCCCGTGGCAATACCTAAGGCTGACAAAACTAAATCTAATTTGTAGAATGTAGCGATTTGCTCAGGGTTTGTTGTCGTCATAATATTTACCAAAGGTTCTAGAATACGAATGCCTGTAAAACTTGCCATAAAACCAAAGACAAGACTTAAGAGGAGAGCATATTTTTTGGTTAGAGTTATGTACTGGAGTAACTCTTTTTGTTTTGAGATTAATTGTGCTTCTTGTTCCTCCGTTCGAGGGGCAATATTTTCCAAAACACTAATCTCTTGTTCTAAAACCTCTTTCTGGGGATTACGCCAAGCAGCAATAAAAATTCTACGCTGCGTTCCACCACCGCAACAATAGCAATTGTGCCAATGAAAATCTTATCTAGGGCGATATCTCCCCGCAGAGTTAACGAGGGAAAAATGGCAATATTGGCAAGCAATAGAAAAGCCACCAATCCGACTAAAAACAGCAAAAACCAGAAGGGATTATTTAGCAAAAATTTTTCAGTTTTTATAGCCATGCTATGCAAGGAAAGAGAAGATTGAGTCATGAATTTAGCTCCTTTTATGGATAATTTTGAATCTCAAAGAATAAATTAAACAAATTGATCGGTAGCAAGAATTTGAGCCAATTTCTTCTCCCTGTCAGCCACGGTTTCTGTGGTGGGAATATGGTCTAATAAACTGCTATAGAAAAAATAGGCAAAACCAGCAAAATCTCGCTCACGAGTCTCCTGAGTTTGTGCTTGAATTAATTGGAAATTTACTCGTCTATCACTGGGTTTTAAACCTGTGAGAATACCGATGACGGTGGGAATATGTTCCCGCGCTGCTTTTACCTCTGATTTATCGATTTCTCTCTCAAAACTCTGGACATCTCCACGATAAGTTTGCAATGCCAGTTCTTCAATTAATCCTTCCTTTTCCCATGCTTCCCAATCAGCTAAAGCATGATCAACAGAAAATCCTAAAGGATTGGGAGAAATGGAGAGAATACAATCGTCTTTTTCCGCTTTAATGGTTTTAAAAATCAATCGCACTAATTGAGTTAACTTCTCCTTACGCCAATCTTTAAATTTCGCTAATTGGGGATTGCTTAAGGGACTAACTGAACCAGTTTCCTTTTGAAAAAGTTTGATAGTAAAGGATTCAAACCCCATGCTAAAATCAAAATTTTTAGTACCATTAGGCAAGAATTTTGCGTGATGAATAGCGAAGTGATCATCTAATTGAATACCATCAATTTCATAGTTTTTAACTACTTCACGAATAAGACTAACCCAAAAATCTTTAACTTCAGGATGAGCGGGATTTAAGCGGCAATTTCCATCACCATCAACGGTATTTTTCTGTTGATGAGTAAGCATAAACCAATCTGGTTTTTGGGCAACTAAGGGAGCAGCTGGGGGAACCATTAAACCATATTCAAACCAAGCAATAATCCGAAAGTTATACTTTTCTGTCTGATTAATCTCAATGATTTCTGCTAGTAGATCTCTACCGACTAACTCTTTTTCAAGGTTGACTTTTTTGAGTTTTTCCTTATCGGCAGTGAAAACATTATCAGCAATTTGTGATTGAAAAAACACATAGCCTTTGTTCCAAACTACTAGATAAAGAGTATTAAATCCTAAATTTTTAAGTTTTTCCAACCCAGCTTTTAGGTTATCTTTAGACTTGAGAATATCACTGTCAACATTGGTGAGCCAAACGCCCCGTATTTCTTCTACTTGTACATGATCATCAAAGAAAAATCCCGCTTTCCCCACTGAACCTTGTTCTGCGGCTAACTTGACAGAATAATGATTATTTTGGCGAAAATAAGATTTAATTGGCAGTTTAGTTCCCGCTTTGATTAAGGATTTTTGCCCACTATTGAGGGTTTCAGAAAAAGCTGTGGAAGACTTGAAAAACGTATCCTGAAGAATATGAATGTGCAGCATATTTTTTACTCTCTCTCAGACAAAGGATAAATGAACCTCAAATCCGCAGCATCGACGGGTTCGGAAGACAGACAAGCGCACTTAGTTCTGATTAATTCTCAGAATTTGCTCACGGCAAAATATAGTCAATAACCGACCCCAACTATTGCTCGAAAGTTACCACTACTCAACTGTTTACCTAGCTTGAAAGCAACACTTAAACAGGCAAACCAAGAGCCGATGGTTCCTCCTATTGACGTAATGTCAAGGACAAAGGGTTTGGGAGCAAAGATCGGTTAGTTAGGGAAATCATTTGGGAACAATTTAACTCGCTCTATGATAACCATAGATAAACAAAAAAAATACTTAAATGTAACAAAAAAACACATAAGTCGGGAGGTGTAGTTAAATATTAGACTTATCGAGGTTGAATTGAGCTACTAAACCCACAACTGGCATAGGTAATCAACTGGACTAACCTATATTACAAATCATTAAGCCGATTGACAGCCTTTCCGATCAAGACGAAGTGTAACCTAATGGCTCTTCTCGACTTTGTGTGATAATTTTTGCTTATGGAATCGTGAAATACTTATCGGGTAACACTTTTAGGACTATTTTGTCGAAGAGACTATCAGTATAGACCTCGTTTCCACACAGAAACCAGAAGAGCCACCTAATTTGCTATCGACGACCGACTCCCCAAAAGCAAAACTTTGTACCTCACCATTAAGATAACTGTTATCAAAACGCGGATATCACTGCCAATAGAGTTCGGTTTTACCGTTATGGGATGGGCATTAACGGGGGTAATATTCTAGGTAAGGAATTTGTATCTAGTCAGTGATGAAGACGATGTTAAAGGGGTCTTTACCGAAATTAAGCGATATTTTCCCGCCGACTGACCATCAGGACCGGGAAACTTTCACCCCCAATGCTTTTTATCCTAATTTATCGGAATGGCTCAAGCGCTCGCAACTGAAAGCGGAAAGTGAATGGTTCGCAGCGATCGCATCTTTAGAAAATATCTTATTACAAAACCCAAATAATGCCGCCAGTCGGGGTTTAATTCTCTCCGGTCCGACGGCTTTAGTCAGAGAAAGCAAGGCTTTAACGGGTTTTAAATTCGGTGTTTTTACCGTTAAAGCTTTAAAACATTTACAATGGCTGGGTTTGCAATTGCCTTCTCAGGAAAAATCCGCCGCCGATATTTCCCCGACAGAGATTCATGAATTGCCTCTCTTGCCAACGGATCCGATTGCTAATGAAAGATTTTGTCTGGTTTTTAGCGAAAGTTTCGCTCTTTTGCTGGTTTTAGGCGAGGATCAGTGGGGTTTGTCCTCTTTTCAATTTTCCTTTGATCCCGTCCTCACTCAGCAAGCTTGGCAGCAGTTGCGGCAACGATTAGTTAATCTGCGTTATCCGCAAATCGAGACTTTAGAGGCAATTATCGAGGCTAATGGCAGTCCCTCGCCGGATTATCGTCTAGTTAGCCAATTTAGTCGCCAATTACTGCAAAATTTACCCAACCAGCCTAATTTAGACCTGAAAAAAACGAAATCGCCTATCAATGCCGAAATCACTCCGCCAAAGGAAGATAATTCTAATTTAGAATCGGGTTGTGATTTGGAATTATTGCGAGCTTTAACCCACGAAATTCGCACTCCTTTAACCACCATTCGCACCATTACCAGATTATTGTTAAAACGGGCCAAAGTAACGGAAGATGTAGAAAAATATTTAGAAACAATCGATTTAGAATGTAGTGAACAAATTCAGCGCATGGAATTAATTTTCCGAGCCGCAGAATTGGGTATTAATCCTCTGGGAGATAAACCAATTCAATTAATTCCAATTGCTCTAGAAAAAGTCTTTCAAGATAGTATTCCTCGGTGGCAAAAACAGGCTAAACGGCGCAATGTCAATTTAGAAGTTAATGTACCGAAAAAATTGCCTTCGGTAATTAGCGACCCGAATTTATTGGATCAAATGTTAAATGGAGTCGTGGAAAAATGTACTCGCAGTATGGCTAGTGGTGGACTGTTGCAAGTACATATATCAACGGCAGGAAATCAATTAAAAATGCAGTTTCAAACTCAAATAAAATCACCTAATCTTACCCTCAAAGCTTTGGGAAAAGTCCTAATGTTTCAACCAGAAACCGGTAGTTTAAGTCTGAATATGAAGGTGACTAAAAACCTTTTTCAAGCTTTGGGAGGTAAATTGATTGTGCGTGAAAAACCCGAAGAAGGTGAGATTTTAACTATTTTCTTGCCCCTCGGACGCATTAAATAAGTTGGGATTATTCTAAAATTTTCATCTTGTAAAATAGGCAAAATTGCCAAGAGGATGCTATACTAGGGCAACAAATATTATTGATAGTTGCCATGGAAAAAACTGTTTTAATTTTAGGTGGCACCGGTCGCATTGGTCAAAGTGTCGCCCTAGATATTATTAATCATACTTCAGCTAAAGTTATTATCACAGGACGCAAGGAAAAAGCGATTAAATTACTGCCAAGAATGCAGTTTTTGGCTTTGGATTTAGAAGAAATAGACAAGCTTAGACAGGCAATTAAAAAGAGTGATTTAGTTATTCATTGTGCCGGTCCCTTTCATTATCGCGATGGCAGGGTAGTAAAAATTTGCATCGAAGAAAAAGTCAATTATATTGATGTTAGTGATCATCGTTCTTTTTATCAAAAGTTAATTCCCTATCGAGAATTAGCGATAAAAGCGGGAATAACTGCCGTGGTTAATACGGGAATTTTTCCTGGTATTTCTAATAGTATAGTGCGGGAGGGAGTGGAACACTTAGATAGGGTAGAAACGATCCGTTTAAATTATGCCGTAGCCGGTTCAGGAGGTGCGGGATTAACTGTGATGCGGACAACTTTTCTCGGTTTAAAAAAGCCTTTTTTAGCTTGGATTGAGGGAAAATGGCAAGAGATTAAACCCTATACTGCCAGGGAAGTAATTGACTTTCCCGCTCCTTTGGGTAAAACTGGTGTTTATTGGTTTGATATGCCAGAAACCTATACTTTTGCCGAATCTTTTCCAGTGCAAAATGTGATCACAAAATTTGGTTCTATTCCCGATTTTTATAATCATTTAACTTGGATTACTGCCCATATTTTTCCCGATGCTTGGGTAGAAAGTTATCGGGGAATTGAGTTTTTTTCCCAAGTTAGTTATCGCATGACAGAAGTAACCGATAAATTTTCGGGAATTGGGGTGGCAATGTTGGCAAAAGTCGTCGGATGGCAAGGGCAGCAAAAAGCAGTTTATCAAGCAACTATGGTTCACGAGAATACTGCTCAAGCAGCGGGTTGGGGAACTGGCAGCGTGGCAGAATTAATCTTAGCGGCAAAACTCCAAAAAGCTGGGATTTATCCCGTGGAACAGGTGTTATCCACAGAACTATTCCATGCTACGATGAAAAAAAGAGGTATTAAACTCGATCGCTCCTGTACAATTGTGGCTTAGAAGATGCAAAAAATCTGGCGTTACCTAGGACTGTTTTGTTTAGTTTTGTTACTGACTTTATCCCCTATCTTCATGATAGCAGCCCAGAATAATCCTGCTAAACAGGGACAGGAAACACCCCTGGAAACTTTGGGAGAAGTTTTTCCCGTCATGCTTGATAATCAAGAACTTTTTACGATTCGGCAGGGAATAGGTTCTTTTTCAGCGCAAGAAAGAGCGAAATCGATTACAGACAGAATTGAAAAAATTGCCGATGACGATGCTCTTTCTCCTGAAGATTTAACTATAAAAATTGATCCTGAAGACAAAAACCCTTCGATTATTTTGGGAGATACGGTTATTGCTACTATTACTTCTAAAGATGCCAAATTACAGGCGGTCAGTCAAGAAGTATTAGCCGAACGAGCTTTAGCAAAGATTAAAGCGGCCATTGTCCGTTATCGTCAAGAACGTCAACCGGATAACCTCTTAAAAGATGCAGTTTTGACGGTAAGTGCTACCTTGGCCACGGTCTTAATTTTCTGGGTAATAATTTTTATATCTTCGCGGGTTTTTCCCCAGATTCAGAGGTTAATCACCTCCCTAGTTCCTGGGGTCGTATTCCAAAATTTTGAGATTATTAGTTCCCAGACAATAGGAATTTTTTCCCTAAGAGTTTTGCAATTTATCCGCACTCTAATTATTTTAACTATTCTCTATTTTTATTTAACTTTTGTCCTTCGTCTTTTTCCCTGGACTAGAAAATTTGGTGATGGTTTTCTGCAATACTTTTTTAGTGCTTTAGAAGTTGTTTCCCAAGAAATAGCAAAATATTTACCCAGTATTTTTATCATACTGCTAATTATTTTTATAACTCACTATCTGTTGAGAGCAATTAAACCATTTTTCACTGGATTGGAAAGAGAAAATTTAGTAATTAATGGTTTCTATCCCGATTGGGCAAAACCAACCTATAATTTACTGTCACTGCTGATAATTGCCTTAGCTATAGTCATCGCTTTTCCCTATCTACCTGGATTTAATTCTCCTGCTTTTCAGGGGGTGTCGGTATTTTTAGGGGTACTATTTTCCTTGGGTTCCACCTCTGCTATTGCTAACGTGGTGGGGGGAATTATCCTCATCTATACCCGCTCTTTTCAACTAGGAGATAAAATTTCTATTGGGGATGTTATTGGAGATGTGATTGAAAAAGGATTATTAGTCACCCGTATTCGCACACCAGCTAATAGAATTATCACGATTCCTAATTCATCGCTGTTAAACACTAATGTGATTAACTTTAGTGTCTCTCAAAGGGAATTCAAACAGCCTTTAATTTTGCAAACCACAGTCACTCTCGGTTATGATTTACCTTGGCGTAAGGTTCACGCAACCCTGAAAGAAGCAGCCTTAGCCACCCAATTTATTGTCTCAGAACCTGCTCCTTTTGTCTTGCAAACCAGTCTCGATGATTTTTATGTCAGCTATCAGCTAAATGCCTACACCGATCATCCTAGCAAAATGGTGTATATTTATTCTGAATTACACCAAAATATTCAGGATAAATGTAACGAAGTCGGTATCGAAATTATGTCTCCTCACTACAAGGCTCTCCGGGATGGCAATCACAGCACTATTCCTGAAAATTATCTGCCGGAAGATTATCAAAGTCCTGCTTTTGGTATTCAGTCAAATCCTCAGAAGTAATAATTTTCCTAATAGCTTTAATCGCATTTGTCAAGCCCTTTTGAGTTATTGTTGATAATTCTTCACCAAATTCACAATTAATAGCAGGAATAAATATTCCCCAGGTCCTAGGAGTTTGTTGATAAATTGCTTGAGTTAATGCTAATAAAGAAGCAGGACTTTCTGCATGACCGAAATTATTCCATTCGGTAACTGCCGCTAATTTTTCTATCTGGATATCAGTTTGATTAGATAATACCGCATCAACAAAAATAACTAGAGAAGCATCAGCTATATCGGCCGCTAACTCAGGAGTCAATTGATGGGTAGCGATGACCTCTAGATTAGACCAATTCTCCTCGGCAATAATTTCGGCTATTCTCACTCCCACTCCGTCATCATTTCTTAAAGTATTACCATAGCCGATGAGCAGTATTTTAAAATTATTCATGGTCATAGCAGTTATCTTAATGATGATGTACAAAGTTTTCCTTTTTGGGGAGTCGATGGTCGATACCAAATTAGGTTATACTTCGTCTTGACCAGAAACGCTGTAAAATAAGTATAGGATATCTGGGATGATCTCGATACACAGCTTGACCTAATCGATAAATTAACTGAGTCTGGTAAGAAAACTTAAGCCTTGATAGTAGTTTCTTGATGAGGAAAAAATTATGCTAAGGAAGAGCCATAAATACTATCTCTTTTCTCTCACCTAGAAATCATCTCTAGGCGAACCAGAAAATACTGATATTCAATTAAGTCTAGAATTTAGTCTAGCTATGGAGAAATTGCCTATTTAAGCGACTTTTTTCCCTAAAATGACCACATCAGCCAGAAAATCGTCTAGAGCGGCAATTTGGGGTAAATAACCCCATCGTTGAAAGCCGAATTTTTCAAAGAGACGAATACTGGCCTGGTTGTGGGCAAAAATAATACAGATAAGATTAGATATACCCAATTTCGGACAGCAATTCAGGGCATATTCTACTAATAATTTACCGATTCCACGACCTTGATAATCGGGGGAAATATATAAACTAACCTCTGCCGTTTTTTGGTAAGCGACACGACCATAAAACATCTGTAAACTTAGCCAACCCACCACCCGACCTTCGATCGCTATTACCCAAATGGGATACTGTTCAGGATCGTGCTTTTTAAACCATTCTCGCCGACTTTCGAGGGAAATAGGCTTTAAATCTGCGGTTGCCTTGCGAGTGGGAACAGCAGCATTATAAATCTCGATAATTGTTGGTAAATCTGTTTCTTTAGCCTCGCGAATAATCATAGAATATCAAGTAAGATGAAGTATAACCTAATTTTGCCTTGTCTCCTAACTTCTGAACTCTCCTATATCTCTCAATCTTACCTTAAAATTGAGTTTGATAGCGGACGGTAAACTCATTCAAATTGTAATCGTAGGAGAAGCGGATAAAAGACTGGGAATTAACTCGATAGACGGTTTCCAAATTGGGAAGAATATTAAAATCCGTTGCTCCAATCGCATTACTAACCGCATTCTCCACATCATACACGACTCCTTGAGCTAAGAGGGGAATCGCCAACTGAACCACTCCAAACTGAATTAATTGTTCTGTGTTTTTCCCCTGTAAACCATTAAAAACCGACAGCAATTGTTCCCCCAACAGTCGAACGATTTCCCCTTGGCTGCGGGGGGGAGTGCTAGTTAATTTAACTAGGGGAGTATTAAGCAATCCCTCATCTTCACCTCTAGCAAAAGCCACTCCTTGTAAACAATTAGCAGCTTTTTGTAATTCTGCATTTGTATAGTTTTCCTCTAGGGGAAAAGGGGGACTATTGGGACGAATTTGGCACACTTCATTAATATTACGGCCTAAATTTGGTAGCAAGCGGTTTAATTCCCCTTCAACGCTGAGGGTGACATCGATCCTTTGAATGCGATTCAGACTATCATCGGGAATTTCATTACTAGGAAAATCCCCCCCCGGACGGGAGATAGCAAAATCGCGAGATTGAGAAAATTCGCTGAGAATTGTTCGCAGTTGAATATCAACAAAGGGATTAAAAAGTCCCAACCCGCGACTAGAATCAAAAACAATAACATTTTGATTGCGTCGGTTAAGAAGAAAACGAGTATCGATGTAGCTAACCCGTCCCCGATCGAGATTAATCACTCCATTGGTTTGTAATTTCTCCAGTGAAGTGAGCGAACCGTTCAAGGTTAAAGCACCACTAAAATCAAATTGATACAAAGGTTCTTGTTCGATGGATAATCCCGCTAAAGACACTTGGAAATTATTTAAAACTGGAGTAATATTGGTCGTCTGAGGAATGTTGAGAGGCTGCAGCCAGCGACTCACTGGTTTATCCGTTTCTTGATTAATTTCTGGGGTGCGAGGAAGAAAAACTTTACCCCGAGAAAGACGTACATTACCCCCGATAATTGGTTGTTGAATTGTTCCCGTTACCATGGCATTCCCAGCAATTAATCCCCGATAAAGACCATTAATTGCTATATCTCCCTCTTGAATATTAACTGTTAAGGGATTAGGATTATTTTTGATGGCTTGAAAGAAA
This sequence comes from Microcystis sp. M20BS1, assembly GCF_020245305.1. Classification (NCBI taxonomy): domain Bacteria; kingdom Bacillati; phylum Cyanobacteriota; class Cyanophyceae; order Chroococcales; family Microcystaceae; genus Microcystis; species Microcystis sp. M20BS1. The sequence continues at coordinate 32,253 of NZ_JADBUZ010000030.1, forward strand.
GGTAAAACTCCCACCACAGAAATTTGTCTGTCAGCGATCGAGCCTTGTAATTCCTCTACTGTTAAGCTTTCAGGGGTTAACCCAATGCGGCCATTTACGGTTAAAATCTCTGGAAAAGCAACACTGCGGATAGCGGCATTATTGAGAGTAACTATACCATTTGCTTCTAAATCTTTGATTTTTAAGCCTTCTTTTATATCTAATCTTCCCGTCGCTGAAAGAACTACCTCTCCCTCACCTTTAACCCATTCGATGGCGTTTTGACTGATAGCTTCAATTAATTTGAGTGCATCGGTTCCTAATTTTGCTTGGATTTTTAATTGATCATTACTCGGTAAGGGAGGATAGGGAATGCTGGCATAGAGTTGGATTGATTCGGAGGAGGTTGTCCGCAAATCAAAACGATACTGATTATAGGTAAATAAACCAATTATATCTTGATTAATATTTTGGGCATTAATTGCACCATCAATAAAGCCAAAGTTACCCTGAATACGAGGATTTAATAAAGTTCCTGTAATTTGACCTTGAGTTTTTAGACTACCAGATACATCCAAGGGAAACTGCACAAAATTTCTCAAGAGATCGAGAGAAAGATTTTCCACGGCAAAAGTCCCCTCTACTTTTTTTAAGGAAAAATCACCCGCTAAAAATACGGAAGAATCTCGTGATTTTAATCTAATCGGTTCTATCCTGAGCAACTGACGATTTAAGTTAAGATTAATTGTTACTTCATCAATGGGAATTAATTGGGTATCGGTGGTGACAATTCCGAGAGGTTTAACAATATTTACTGTCGGTCTTTGGGGTCGCCATTCCCATCGATTGCCCTGAAATTGTACGCTAAGATCGGGATTTTTTAAAGTCCCAGTTAAGGCTATATTTGCTTGATAGCGACCACGAAAATCTAGTTCAGACGGTATCCCAACTACCCCCCTTTCCCCTGCTAATTGCTGGATTATTTCTTCAATTTTTGCCCGCAAATTTACCTGTTCTGCTAGGGAAGCTTCGGGATTACCTACTACTAGGGGACTAAGTTGAATAGCTGGGTTATTCTCAGAGGAGAAAAAGTTGATTAAACTGGTTAAATCATAGATACTAGCAACTGATAATAAATCTTGAATATAACCTTGATCTACCCTGAGTTTAGCTTCTATTTCTTGGGTTCGCCAATTAAATAAACCTTGCAGATTATATTGACTTGCACCCGCTTGTAAACTACCTTCTTGCAGTTGAACTATAGAATCCCGATAAACCAAATTTGCCGTTAATTTTTCCCCGATTAAGTTACCTAAACTAGGTCGATTAATCTCTAGTTGTCCCTCACCCTGTAGGTTAAATAAATTGATGTCTAAATTAGCACTCAATTGGCCAGTAATAATCCCCGGAATATTGTAGGCTGCCGTCGGAGATATTTTCAGGATTTCTAGGGGAAAATCGGCAATCTGAACATTTAAATTTTCTCCGCTTCGTTTAGCTGTTGCTAAAAAAGGAGTTTTATTTCCAAAAGCTTGGCGAATATTTATCCCTAAAGGAAGATAGGGCAGCAGACAATTATTTTGTTGACAAGGATCGAAAGTTAGGTCAATAATGTCCTGATTTCCCCGCAGATTTAAACTAATATTTTGACCGATTCCTGCTTGAATTGTTCCTTTTAGTAGGGGTTCAAAGAGTCGCTCATTAATGCTAAAGTTAGCTAAATTTATATCTCCTTTGATTCGTATATTTCCCACTTTTTGCCAAGCACTTAAGAGATTTTTTCCCGTGATTTGTCCTTGAAATTCTCCGATCCCTGTTAGTGTCGATTCTTTGGGTTTTAGGTTAGAATCAATCGGTAAAAGCGATATAATCTGAGTTAGCCGTACAGCAGCAAGGTCGGTTTTTGCCTGTAGATTTAAGTTAACCTCAGCGATATCGGGTTGACTGGTAAGATTAGCTAAAAGAATATTTCCTCCCACATTAAAGCTATTTTCTCCCCACTGTGCCGAAAGATTATTAATCTGAATTGGTGTTACTCCCTGCCAAATTTCTTTAATATTTCCCGCTAAATTGGCACTAAAATCTAGGTTAGGAATCGAGATTGATTTTACTCCCCCCAATTGCCTTAGTAGGACAGCGGGATCAAGATTAGCGGCAATAATATCACTTTGCCAGAAATTATTATTCAGTTGTGCCTTAGCTTTAATCTCTCCTTTAGCTACATTAATACGAGAGTTAAAAACTGCTTTAATACTGCTTAAGTTCAGTCGTTTTTCTAGCAGAGAGTCGAAAATAGTTTGGGCATTTCCTGTTGCTTGAAACTTCGTTTGGTAAATATTCAACGCTAGGGGAATATTAGTCTGAAAACGCTCTAAACTACCAAGAATATTAAAAATACCTTTGTTTAACTGAATATCAGTATTAATCGGATTATTATCCACTAACAAGCGAGTATTTACTCTAGCATTGATGGTGGACAGATTTGGTATTTTCCCCGCTAGTAAATTATTGATTGCACCAGTGAAATTGACTTGGGTTTTTCCTAGACTAACAGGAATATTTATCTTGGGTAAAAACGGATTTAAGTTAATCCCAGTCGTATTAATTATACCGCTTAAAATACCTTGTTCCAGTTGGGCTGTCGTTCTTAAAAATCGATTATTGACAAATAACTGTATATCTCCTTCTCCGCGCCAAGTTTTTAAATCCGTTAAAGTACCACTAATCAGAGAATTTATTCCACCAGCAAAGCTGATTTTTGTCCTGCCTAAACTAACGGGAACTGTTAAATTTTCCACTAGAGGATTGAGACTAATTCCCCCGGTGTTAACTGTTCCTGTCAGGAAACCTCGATTCAGTTTGGCTGTGGCAATTAAAGGATTATTATCTACTAATAACTCCATATTCCCTTGACCTTGCCAACTGCTGAAAATATTATTTTTATTATCCAGCAATTCCCCTAAATAACCCTGTAAATTAATTTGCGATTGCGTTAATTTAACCTGAGTTGGTAAGTTAGGCAATAGGGAATTAATCGGCAATCCCGCTAAGACAGCTTTAGCCTGAAGATTTCCTTGCGATACTTGACTATTGACTAAAATTATGCCTTGTTTACTGCTAATTTTTAAGTTAGCAATTCCGTTTAAAGTATTAACATTGAGTTGATCAATTTTGCCACTGACTTGAATATTAGCTGTCTCTAAACTTAAGGGTTCTAAGGTTTCTAAGTAGGGGCAAATAATATCTACATATTGACAAAAGATAGGCACAAAAGGAGTCAATAAAAAGTTATTACCCGTGATTTTTGCTTGGACTAATTTGCTAGTAAAATCACTATTAGCATTAACCTGTAGTTTGCCAGTATTTGTTTTAATGACCGTATCGGTTAAATTGATTTTGTTGCCTCCTAAAAATACTTTGCCCTCCCCAGCAACATTGATTAATCCTGACTGATTAACCGCGGGTATTTGCCAATTAATTAATAATTGGGGCAGTCCTAAACTACCTCTAGCTTTGATGTTAGCTTGCAGATCGCTTATATTAATTTGATCAGGAATTGTGGCCAATTTAGATAAAATTTTTCTTGTGGGAAAATTTGCTTGTAAATTCAAATCAATCGGCATTTTTGTCCCGTCAAGAGGTTGATTTTTTTGCAGGGATTGCAGAATATTTAATTGCAATTTTCCTTCTCCTTTAATTTCTCCACCTGCGACGGGTTTAATTTGAATTTTATCTAAACTAAGACGATTGAGATTTGTTTGAAAATTACTGGTTATTGATTGAATGGGAATTTGCTCAAAAATAATCGGTTTGCTGCTGCTAACGGTTCCTTTAATTAGAGGTTGATCTAATTTTCCCGTCACTTGAAAAGTAGAGCGTGCCTCTCCCCGTAAATCTAGAGGTGATTGCAGATAAATAATTCTTAAAAGCTGTTGTAAATCCACCGATTCTAGCGCGACCTTGAGATGATAACCAGTTTGCCAATTTACTTCTCCCTTCACCTCAGTTTTAATCTTGCCAATACTTGCGGTCGCCTGTTCGACTAATACTTTATCTCCCTGTAAATTTAACTTAGTTGTTAGCTTAATTGGATACTGGAACGGTTGGAATTTTCCCGCCAAATCTGTCACCTGAAAATTGCCATTTCCTTCGGTTTGATTTAGCTTTGCCCAACTGGGAATATTGAGAGCAATATTAGCATTTACTTGTCCTTGATTTAATTGGAAATTGCTCCGAGGAATTAAAGTTAATAGTTCATTTAAGTTCAAACTATCAATCTGAAGATTAGTTTGACTTTCGCCCGTTTTTAACGCCGTTTCTCCTTGAATTTTTACTTGACTTTTGAGAATTTCTGCGCTAAAATCGTAGGTGAGAGGTTGCCTTTGATTATCGATGAATCTTCCCTGACCATTGGCCTTAATTTCTATCGGTTTTTTCAGGGCATAGGGTTGGATAGTAATGTCTCCTTTCTCCACCTGAAAACCCAGGTTTAACCTGATGAGTGCCTCCCGATCTAAGTTACTAGCTATTTTTTCTAAATTATCGAGCCATTGACCATTTTTATCCTGATCGAGATAAATACTGGGATTAATTAACTTGACATCAACTGGCAGCGGCAGACCTAAAAGTAAGGGCAGCGGATTTAATCCCAATTCGATCGCATCAACAGATACACTATCGGCAGAATTGGCCGTAGCTGGAATTGCCGATTTACCGATACGAATGCGATTAAAATAAAAGCCCTCTATCTTACCTACCCTGACAGGTCTGTGCAGCATTTCACTGAAGATATTGTCTAAAATTGGGGTTAGACGTTCATAAACTAAATAACGAGTCGTAAAATAGCCAAGGGAGGTAATTCCTAGGAGAGTAATTCCCCCGACAATTAAAGTAGAAGGCCGGCGGACAAATCGACCGATACTCAGAAAAAGATTAGGACGAGGAGAAGGATCACCAGGGGAGTTACTCATAATTGTCTACCTCACACACACCAAAGAAAGGGCAATGGCTCACCAGAGCTAATGAACTATGATAATTCACCGCGGCACTGATAGCCCTCAATCGATTAATTGCCATTTTTTAGGCAATTATTGGGCTTAAATCCTGTGGGGAAGTCAAGGGCTGCGGCCAATTAAAAGCCTCTCTCCCCATCTTAGCCTAAGACTCGAATGGCTGGCTAAAATTTTCAACAATTCGCCAACATCTCGCCAGTTTCAACAGCTAACCGAATTAATATTGATCAACCCACCAGTTCAAGCAGAATATTGCTAGGATCAATAGGTTTGGAAATTGAAGATTGAGAGAAAAGTTGTGCAGACAGACAACAATCCGGCGCAGTCTGGAACAACAACCGGAAGTATTCAGTCTTAGAATAGTGGGATTAGCACGTCTATTATTTTTACTGCAAAAATCGTCTTATAGATAAAGATCATGAAAGCTAGATTATCGATCGCCCTAACCGCCCTAATGACCTTGGGCATAACTGCCACACCAGCGGCCAACTTTGACGAACAGGACATCGAGCAGACCCAGGTAGTAGCGATCGCTCGTCCCTACGGAGGTAATAAATTTGACCTGCTAGTCTTGGAACAAATCCAGGGAAAACAGAAGTGTTGGAGCGAAAGCGGCTCAAATCCCGTCATGATCGACCCGCTGCTTCTCAACTTTGACTTTACCGGCATTTGTCGCCGCGCCACCGATAGTAATGGTTATTCTATCCGTCTCGATGGCCGGGATTTTGGGCTAGATTACATCCTGCGTATTGTGGAACGCAATGGCGAATTATACTTAGTGGGAACTCCCCGGGATGCTCGCAGACCGGAATTAGTGGTGGGAAGAACCCGAGGAATGCAAACGGGATTTATGAAAATTATCCTCGAACCGGGTTGGAGATTTAGCCGTCGTACTTTCCAAGGCAAAAGTTTAGGCCACTTCTACTTTAGCGGCAAAGAAACAGAAGTTCTCGCAGCCGCCGGCAGACCTCCTATCAACGAAACCTCTCCTCCCCCTACTGCTGAGGCCAGTTTCCGGGATATTAGCGGCGATATCTATAAAACTGAGATCGAAAAAGCGATCGCCCTTGGGATAGTGGCCGGTTTTAAAGAAGATAACACCTTCCGCCCCGAAAATCCCGTCACTAGGGAACAATTCGTCTCGATGATTATTGAAGGGATGGGAACTGTCACCAAAATTAACCTAGAAGAGATTCCCCCCGGCAGCGGCAGTTTTAACGATGTGGACGCGACGCGTTGGAGTGCCAAAAAAATCCAATGGGCCCGGGCTAATGGTATTGTTGCCGGCAAAGCTAACGGCGAATTCCGTCCGGGCGACCCCATCACCCGGGCCGAATTGATGGCGATCCTCAAACAGGCCGCCACCTACCTGAAAACTCAGCAAAAACAAGCCCCCGATTTGGCCCAAACTAAAACCCCCGCCAATTTTTCCGATACTTCTGGTCATTGGGCCGCTGGTTTAATTACCCAGATGTCGGGATTTTGCGCTGTGGCCTCTCCCTTGAACGAACAGGGTAGTGCTTTTGTACCAAATGATCCCACCCGTCGTAACTACGCAGCGGCCGCCATCGTCCGTACCCTCGATTGTGTTAAAACCGCCAAAAAATAAGTAGGGTTTGCGGCAAAAAGTTTTTCCTAGGGGTAGGTTGTGGGGTTTCACCCATTTTTGGGTGGTCAATTACCTAATTTTCAGGGAAAAAGTCCCCCAATTTTCCCCCCGCTCACTCCCATGCCCAGAACTTTTTGATATCAAAAAGGCCTAAAGATATTATCCAATTACTGATGACTGATGACCGATGACCGATGACTGATTACTGATTACTGGTCACTGATTACTGATTACTGATTACTGATTGTGGTTATTAATTTTTACTTTAGGTATGCCGTCGAGTATTCCCGCTAGACTGGAAAATAATGCACCTCGGCTAGACAAAATCCTATGGTAAAGCTGCTCGAAAATCCTCTCCGAGTGGGATTGCGACAAGAAAGAACCCCAGAACCCTTAATCTTAGTCATTTTTGGGGCATCGGGAGACTTAACCCAAAGAAAACTGGTTCCTGCTCTCTATCAACTGAAACGGGAAAGACGACTACCGGCCGAATTAACCATCGTCGGTACAGCGCGCCGAGAGTGGAGTCATGATTATTTTCGCCAACAGATGCGCCAAGGCATCGAAGAATTTTCCGACGGGATTGGTAGTGAGGAATATTGGCAAGACTTCGCCCAAGGGTTGTACTATTTCCCCGGCAACATGGACGATCCGGAAAGTTACGCCAAAATGAAAGTTTTTCTGGAAGAATTAGACGGAATCCGGGGAACCCGTGGCAATCGAGTCTTTTATCTAGCGGTTTCTCCTAATTTCTTCCCTCCCGGTCTTAAAAACCTTGGCGCGGCTGGAATGCTGAAAGACCCAATTAAACACCGGTTAGTGATCGAAAAACCCTTTGGCAAAGATCTCAGTTCTGCCCAAGTTCTCAATCGAGTCGTACAAGAGGTTTGTCAGGAGAACCAAGTTTATCGCATTGACCACTATTTAGGCAAGGAAACCGTCCAAAACTTACTGGTGTTCCGATTTGCTAACGCCATCTTTGAACCCCTCTGGAATCGTCAATTTATCGATCACGTCCAGATTACCGTGGCCGAAACCGTGGGAGTGGAGGAGCGGGCCGGATATTACGAAAAATCGGGAGCTTTGCGCGATATGGTGCAAAATCACCTGATGCAGTTATTCTGCTTGACGGCGATGGAAGCACCCAACGCTATTAACGCTGATAGTGTCCGTGGCGAAAAAGTCAAAGTCCTGCAAGCGACTCACCTGGCCGATATTAATAACCTAGAAAAATCCGCCATCCGCGGCCAGTATAAAGCCGGTTGGATGAAAGGAAAACCCATTCTGGGCTATCGGCAAGAACCGGGGGTTAATCCCGAATCGACCACTCCCACCTACGTGGCCATGAAATTAATGGTAGATAACTGGCGTTGGCAGGGTGTCCCTTTCTATCTGCGTACCGGTAAACGTCTGCCGAAAAAAGTTTCCGAGATTGCCATCCAATTCCGCCATGTGCCGTTATTAATCTTCCAATCGGCGGCTCAACAAACTAATGCAAATGTACTGAGTATGCGGATTCAGCCTAACGAAGGTATTGCCCTCCGTTTTGAGGCAAAAATGCCGGGGTCAGAATTACGCACACGCACGGTAGAAATGGACTTTAGTTATGGTTCCTCCTTCGGTGTCACCAGCGCCGATGCCTATAATCGCCTACTTTTAGACGCTATGCTGGGAGATCAAACCCTATTTACCCGTTCTGATGAGGTAGAAGAAGCATGGCGCATCGTTACTCCCGCTCTCGCCGCTTGGGATGCCCCCGCCGATCCCGCCTCCGTACCCCAATACGAAGCGGGTACCTGGGAACCCACAGAGGCGGAATTTCTCCTTAACCGCGATGGCCGTCGTTGGCGACGACTCTAAAACAGTGAACAGTAATCAGTAAACAGTAAACTAAAAACTCACATCTGATAACTGATAACTGATAACTGATAACTGATAACTGATAACTGATAACTGATAACTGACATGACTACCCAAAGCCCCCCCATTGTCTCCCTGCAAGCACCAAAAGATGTTTCCATCGATGTGATCGAGCAGGAACTGCGCGATATCTGGCAATCCTATAATAATAATGAGGATGGGATGGCCGCCACCCGGGCCACCACCTTTAGCTTTATTGTCTATGAACCCGATGCGGTACAGGAATTGTTAACCCTTCTCGGCTATTACACTGGCCCGATTGATGGTATTGCCGGTCCGCGGACCCACGCCGCCATCAAAGTGGCCCAGAAGGACCTAGAACTAGAAGTAACTGGGCTTTCTAGCGATGAATTTGTCGCTCGGTTAAGGGCGGCCTGGGAAGCGGAAAAAAACGCCGAGGATGGGGCTAATCATCGTCAATACGCCGCCGATTTGGATGCGATTGGGGTGGCAGATGCGATCGCTGCTTCCAATCCCTGTCGCATTATTACCCTCTGTCCCACTGCCGAGGCCGATGAAGGGGTAAAAGCCTCCGTTTCTGCCTATTGTCCCGTTAACAAACGTAGTCAGAACACTTTAGTTTGCTGTGAATACGTCACTTTAAGCGGCACAGCGGAAGCCTTGGAACGAATTGGTGGCATTATTTCCGAGTTAACTATTCCCAGTTTGCCCAAATTTCTCTGGTGGAAAGCCAGTCCCGATGGGGAATATGGACTATTTAAGCGTCTGGCCAGTCAATGTGATACGATTATCGTCGATTCCAGCACTTTTCGGGAACCGGAAACGGAACTGCTGCAAGTGGGGGATTTATTAGCAACAGATGTGCCATTAGCTGACCTAAACTGGAGTCGTCTCGCTCCCTGGCAAGAACTAACCGCCGAGGCTTTTGATCCACCGGAGCGCCGGGATGCTATTCTGGAAGTCGATCGCATCACTATTGATTACGAAAAGGGCAATCCTTGTCAAGCTTTTATGTTCCTCGGTTGGATGGCCAGCCGGTTACAATGGCGACCGGTGGGATATAGTCACCGGTCGGGAGATTACGCTATTCATCGGATTAGCTTCCTCGGTCAGGACCAGCGTTTAATTGAGGCGGAATTAGCCGGTATTCCCGTGGCCGATTGGGGTGAGGTACAAGGGGATCTGATTAGTATTAAACTCACTTCTACTAATCTTCAGGCTGATTGTTGTACGGTAATTTGTTCGGGAACTACTGGCTGTATGCGGATGGAAGCTTCGGGAGGGGCCCAATCTTGCCGGGTTGAACAAGTGTCCCATCTGGAAGACCAAAAAACAGAAACTCTCCTAGGTAAACAGTTACAGCGTTGGGGCCAGGACGTGCTTTATCAAGAAAGCATGAAAGTCACTAGCGCTATCCTCAAATTATCCCAACCGGATTAACAAATTAGCAACAATAATCCCACCCACTTTGGAGAGACCTTGTTAACAAGGTCTCTCGATATTTATACAGCAGTCAGCACCTGATTAAAACCGATAATTGTAGCTTTTCAGAAAACAGGTTATCATAAAAACAGAGCTTTGCTTTCAAGGGGGCAATATGGTCGCAACCACTGAGAAACGCTACACAGTCGCAGAATACTTTCAACTAGAGGAAACTGCCACCGACAGACACGAGTATCGAGATGGAGAAATTATTATTATGACTGGGGGAACTCCTAACCATAATCGCATTGCGGGAAATTTTTATAGAAGATTTCCCTTAACTATCCAGAATCAAGCCTATGATATATTTATCACCGATCTACGCTTGGCAATACCCGCCTATAATGTGTACACCTATCCCGATCTTATGATCGTTAAGGGAGAACCAATTCTTGAAAGAGGACGCACCGATACGATTACCAATCCACAGGTGATTATCGAGGTTTTATCAAAATCTACTCAAGACTATAATCGGGGTGATAAGTTTAAATTTTATCGCTCTCTTAATAGTTTTGAAGAATATATTTTAATCGATCAATATGGTTATTATATAGAACAGTTTCATAAAAGAGGCGATCATTGGGCATTTCGGGATTATCACGCTCAAGAAGCGATTTTAACTTTGTTTTCTCTAGATTTTCAAATATCCCTGACAGATTTATATCAGCGTGTCGATTTTACCGCGATTGAAGTATCCTAGTGGCTCAACTATTTTTGCCGCAAAAGTCCTGGTATGATTAACTCCCAATCCAACTTTAAAAACCCACTCCCTAATTCATAAAAAAAAGGCAGGCCAGGACCCACCTTGTTTAAACCTGAGATATTAGCGATAATTAGGCTTCATCGAGAGCGGCAATACCGGGTAAAACCTTCCCTTCGAGTAATTCCAAACTAGCGCCACCACCGGTGGAAATATGGCTCATTTTTTCCGCCACTCCCACTTTTTCTACCGCCGCTACCGAGTCACCACCACCGATAATGGTAGTTGTACCCGTAGCGGTTAAATCGGCTAAAGTGTGAGCGATCGCATCTGTACCCGCCGCAAATTTATCGAACTCGAACACCCCCATGGGGCCATTCCAGAGGACAGATTTACAGTTAGATAAAGCTTTTTGGAAAACTTTAACTGATTCAGGTCCAATATCCAATCCCATCCAACCATCGGGAATATTTTCGACCTTGACGATTTGGGACTCGGCATCTTTATCGAATTTATCCGCTAACACCACATCAGTAGGAAGGAGAAATTCCACCCCTTTTTCTTTAGCTTTCGCTTCCAGGGATTTGGCTAATTCCAGTTTGTCCTCTTCCACCAAAGACTTACCAACACTTAAACCGCGGGCCTTGTAGAAAGTAAAGATCATACCGCCACCGATGAGCAGTTTATCGCACTTTTCTAATAGAGTTTCGATCACGCCAATTTTACTAGAAACCTTAGAACCGCCGATAATCGCCGCTAGGGGACGTTGGGGAGTTTCAATAGCTGCTTGTAGGTAGTTTAACTCTTTTTCAATCAAATAACCCGCCACCGAGGGGCTGAGATAGTGGGTAACGCCTTCCGTAGAAGCGTGGGCGCGGTGGGCGGTACCAAAAGCATCATTAACGTATAAATCGGCATTAGCGGCTAATTTTTTGGCAAAATCGGGATCATTTGCCTCCTCTTCACCGTGGAAACGCAGATTTTCTAACAGGGCCACTTGACCGTTAGACATTTGACTAATCGCTGCCGTCACTCCCTCACCAATAGAATCGGGACACATGATTACTTCTTGGCCCAGTAATTCCGAGAGACGTTTAGCCACAGGAGTCAGACGCAAATTTTCTTTAACTTGACCGTCGGGACGACCCATGTGGCTGCATAAAATAACCTTAGCCCCTTTTTTGATTAAATCCTCAATAGTTGGCAGTGCTGCCCGAATACGGGTATCATCGCTGATTGCCCCGGTGGCTTTGTCCATGGGAACGTTAAAATCGACCCGGACTAAGACCCGTTTGCCCGCTAAATCAGCCTCTGTTAAATTCGCTACTGTTTTTTTTGGCACAGCCCATAACCTCCTAGATTGCTTACCGTACAATAAAGATTAAATCAGGGTATCGCTACTTGCGGCAATTACTTTGACAAAGATTATTTCAGATTTGGGGATCAGTGTTGCAGTTCCAAGACTGATTTGCCCAGAAAAATTTGATTGGAGAGACTTGCTAATTATGTTTGAGACGATTTTATTTCCCATCGACCACAGCCGCGAAAGTCGTGACGCTACCAGTAGTGTGATCGAATTAGTCAAAATCTTTGACAGTCGTTTGGTGCTGTTGTCGGTGGTGGAAACGACACCCACCGGAGAAATTGCCGCCGACGATAAGATGAGTTCGATCGAAGCGGTGGATAGATTGTTACAATCGGCACAGGCCATTTTCGCCCAAGCTGGCATCAAGGCGGAAATGATTGAAAGGGAGGGAATGCCTTCTTTTGTCATCTGTGATGTGGCCGATGAAATTAATGCTCACCTGATTGTTATGGGTTGTCGCGGTTTAGGATTAACTAGCGAAGGTGTGTCCGAAAGCGTCACCACCAAAGTTATTAACCTTGCCCCCTGTCCAGTGTTGATTATCCCTTAATCAGTGAGCAGTTATCGGTGAGCAGTTATCAGTGAGCAGTTATAGCGTTTCCTAAGCTAGTGAGGTACACCTATTTTTCTTCCCTTTTGCCTCTTGCATGAGTGCATGAGTGCCTAAAACCCATAACTTTTGTAGCTCAGCAGACTGAAAAAGGCTATATCATACTAAATCCAGTTATTAAAGACTGATTATCTATTCCTCCTTTTGCCCCTTGCCCCTTGCCTCTTGCCTATCCTGATATGTAGCCTATACTCAACGGATTTAGTATCAGATGTGAGTTTTCAGTTCACTGATTACTGTTTACTGGACGGCTACGCCGTGCCTTTGGCAACACTGAAACAAAGCTCCCCACTCCCCCGTCTCCTCAGAGAAATGTAACGAATTGTGAGAGTTTCAGCCGTCAACCCTTGAAAACTCGATCGATGGGGTTGCTTGAAGTAATTCTTAGGCCTAAAGTGTAATCTTAAAGTTTTATGATCAATTTTCCTGTTGATCGGAAAAAGGAGAACTCAAACACAATGGCTGAAACTGGATACAAACAGGTGGTGACACCCTACAATGATGATCCGTTCATTGGTCATCTAGCTACCCCCATTTCCGCTTCTGGTTTTACCAAAGCTTTTATTGGTAACTTACCTGCCTATCGTCCCGGTCTAGCTCCGATTCTGCGCGGTCTAGAAGTGGGTATGGCCCACGGTTATTTCCTCGGTGGTCCCTGGGTTGTCCTGGGTCCCTTGAGAGACTCGGAATATGCTAATCTCGGCGGCTTAATCCCCGCTTTGGCCATGGTTCTCTTGGCTACGGGTTGTTTAGCTAGTTATGGTCTTGTCTCCTTCCAAGGTAAGGCCGCTAGTGGTGATCCTCTGCAATCCTCCGAGGGTTGGAGTCAATTCGCCGCCGGTTTCTTTATTGGTGGTATGGGTGGCGCTTTTGTGGCCTATTTCCTCCTAGAAAATCTTGGTGTCGTTGATGGCATCATGCGCGGGGTTTTTAATCAATAATTAACCCTTGTTCTACCTGATTATCATTTCCTTATTTTTTTACTAGGAGCATTTGACATGACTGGTGCCTACGCAGCTTCTTATCTGCCTTGGATTTTAATCCCAATCGTCTGTTGGTTAATGCCAGCCGTGGTTATGGGGTTGTTATTTATCTATATCGAAAGTGAATCCTAATTTAGCCTAGGATTCCTACAATTAAGGACTTGAAAATTAGCTATTTTATAGTTAGTTTCCAAGTCCTATTTTCTGAAGAAAAAAGAAAAACATTGACCAGATGAAAATGGGTAAAACCCCAGACCCCACACCCTGCCCCCGGCTGCATCCCACATTTGCAGAAATACCGACAATCAGCAATTATCAGTGACTCTGAAATTGGTAAAAAAATATGAACAATCGCGTGTAAGCATCTCACAGTTAACCTAATGCGCGGGGGGGTTGGGGGGTAGAACCCCCCAAAAGCTTGGATTGAGTGATAAAACTGAAAGTAACACACCCAATTTTAGGAGAAAGTTTCCCCTGAAAAATCCCAAATTAGTAGATTGACAAAAATGATACCAAATCCCTTTTTAATAGTGTGATTAACTCTCAAGTTATGAATTGTTTCTCCCCACACCCCACACCCCACACCCCACACCCCACACCCCCACCCCCACCGAAAAACTTTTTGCCGCAAACCCCACTTATAAAGCGGTTAGATAGCGGATTTTTTCCAACAATAGGGAGGGTTGAATCGGTTTGAGGAGATAGTCATCAATGCCATGACGACCGAGGAAATTAACGCTGATTTCGGGGGTATCATTCAAGATTAGCACTTTACTGGCTTGAGTTTGGCTGGATTTTTTTAAGAGATGACAGAGATGATATATATCGGGCATTTTTCGATCAACAATTATAATACTTGGCTGCACGATCTCAATTTTTTTGATAGCGGAGACACTATCGATTAACCAAATAACTTGATAATGTGCCACCATCAATAACTCACAAATAAGATTGGCAATTTCTTCGTCACTTTCAATTAAAACTATAGTGGGATGGTGCTGATTAAAATGGGGATTATGATCCGAGGGTTGGGGTTGAGATTTGGGTGGCTTTTGTTGAGGTAAACGGACGGTAAAGATGGAACCTTTATCTAAGCAAGATTCTACCTCGATCGTGCCACGATGGAGTTCCACTAATTGTTTAGTTAAAGCCAATCCTAATCCCATACCACCATAACGACGTTTACGAGAGCCATCCAACTGGGTAAATTTTTCAAACAGAAGCGGTATTTTTTGAGCAGGAATGCCGATGCCCGTGTCTTCTACCTGAAAAATGACCTGACTGCCTTCTTTCCACAGTCTCAGCGTGATAGCACCCTGTTCGGGGGTAAATTTCAGGGCATTTTTTAACAAGTACAAAAGTATCTGCTGAACTCGATCATAATCGGCGTAAAAATAATGCTCTTTTTCGGCAATTTTCATCTCTAAAATTAGACTAATTTCTTTAATTTCTGCCTCTGTTTTGATAATTTCTAAAACGTGATTACAGAGGTATTTTAGCGAAAATTGTTTAATATCTAAAACAGCTTTTCCTGCCGAAATTTGCGAAAAATTAAGCAAGTCATTGATTAATTCTAATAGTTTATTGCCGTTATCCTGAATAACTTTTAGATAGTGTTTTTGTTTGTCGGGGGGTAAAAAATTATTGGCTGCCGAGCATTTTTGCAGGGTACTGGACAAACCGATAATACAAGTTAGGGGAGTTAATAACTCATGACTCATATTATTTAAAAATTCACTTTTGCAGAGGTTAGCGGCTTCTGCGGCCATTAAAGTATCTTGTAATTCTTGGGTTCTTTCTATTACCCGGCACTCAAAAATATCTTTTTGTTCCTGTACTTGGGAATATAATTGCGCTTGATAGATAGCGATGGCGAGATGTTCACCAATCTGACCTAAAAATTTCTTTTCCTGCGGCAACCATTGGCGTTTTCCTACACATTGATGGGCAATTAATAAACCCCACAATTCTTCTTGTACCACAATCGGGGCGATTAATTTTGATCGCACTTGGTGTTGTCGCAAAAATTCGGACAAACAGAAGGAAGAAGAATAGTTAACATCCACATCATCCACGGCCAGAATTAATCCTTGACGATACTTTTCCTTGTATTGGGGAATATAGGAAAAACAATCGTCTTCGGGGGTTAAATTTAACACGGAATTTATCTGGTCAGAAATGCGCGACTCGGAAGTTATTTTCCCCTTTCCCTCACCAGTATCGGGGAAAAATTGATAAATTAACAATCGGTCCACTTGCAGAAACTCCCGCGCTTCCCTGACTACGGTTTCCAGAATCACCGGTAACTCCAGACTCTGACGCATTTGGGTGATGACTTGGTTTAATAATCTTTCCTGTTCGATTTGTTGGGATAGGGCAGCTTCTATCGGTTGACAAACGGAGAAGATGCGGGGACAACCCCCCTCAGCAGACGGAGAAGAAATTATCGAGAGAATTTTGACTAAAATTTTATTTTGAAAACTGCTGACATTAGTGGATAGAGGCAGATTTAAAATTTGATAACCCTGCTCAATTTTCGGTTGGTGGAGAGACTTGACGGCCAGTCCTTGCAGAAAACTTTTAATCGTGTTCGCTTCAAAACTAATGCGGACTTCGTAATCAAAGTTATGTGCTTGGGGACTGGCTAACAATAAAGCTTGTAGGTCAGTGGAAAGCAAGAGTTGATAGATTTCCCCTGTCTGTGGGGGAATATCTCTTTCACTGAGACTAATCCTGGGCCCTGTTACCTGTATTGCCAACTGTCCCCACCAAGAACGAATTTGTTCGAGGTGAGTAGATGACAACACTTGACAGTAAACATAAGCGGGAGAAGCGTTCATTTATCAGTTATCAGTTATCAGTTATCAGTTATCAGTTATCAGTTATCAGTTATCAGTTATCAGTTATCAGAAGGCAGGAGGCAGGAGGCAGGAGGCAGGAGGCAGGAGGAGATAGGGAGATAGGGAGATAGGGAGATAGGGTGATAGGGTGATAGGGTGATAGGGTGATAGGGAGATAGGGTGATAGGGTGATAGGGTGATAGGGTGTTAGGGTTTTAGGGTTTTAGTTGAAATTCCCCCACTTCCCCACTTCCCTACACCCCAGTCATCAGTAAGGTGTTGGGGTTTTAGGGTGTTGGGGTTTTAGTGAAGATTTTGCTTAATCCCTATCCCCTATTCCCTAATCCCTATTCCCTGTTCTTTAAATTGCCGCAGACAGATATAATCATCTCTATCTACCTAGGAATGATCCCTCGATCGAGACCCTGATTCTCAAAACCTAATCATTATTTAACCTAACTCTCAAAATTTATGCATCGTATTGCTCCCCAAGCGGGTGGTTGGACAGCAGATACCGAAGGGGTGATTATTATTGACCAAAATCCGGCCCCGATTGTTCTCCTCACCATGGCTGATACCGATATTCAAACTCTAGCGGCAGCTATCGACCATCTACCCGATAATTTTCCCGCAATTCGCGCCCTCAATTTATCCCAGTTACAGCAGCAATACAGTATCGATAACTATGGGGACAAGGTACTATCCCAAGCAAGAGTGATTATTCTTCGCTTATTGGGGGGACGGGGGAGTTGGTCTTACGGGTTGGAAGTAGTTAAGGAAATTGTCGAGGAAACCGGTGCGACTTTATTTGTCCTCCCGGGAGAGGATAAACCGGATTTAGAGTTGATGAGTCATTCCACTGCTTCCCTGACTACTGTTAACCAGTTATGGTGCTATTTCACGGAAGCAGGGATAGATAACTGGATTAATGCTGCTAAATTTATCGCGCATACCTGTCTCCATCTCGACTATCTTCCCTCTCCTCCTGGGGTTGTCCCTAGGTTGGGAATCTATTCCCAGACAACCCTATCCCAACCCCAAGCACGGACTTGGATACTTTTCTATCGTTCCCATTATCTCGCGGGTAATACCAAAGCTATCGATGCTTTAATCAGCGCTTTCACCCAAAGAAACATTGAAACTGTCCCCATCTTTCTCTCCTCTCTCCGGGAAATCGAAGTGCAAGAGGAACTATTAACCCTCTTTTCCCACCATCCCCCAGACCTAATTCTTGACACCACTAGCTTCTCTATCCAGCGACCGGAAGACAAACAAAATCATCACTTCTGGCAGTCCCTCAATAAACCCATCTTCCAAGTAATCCTCAGCAGCAGCAGTTTAGAAGCTTATCAACAGGGTTATCAAGGTCTTTCCCCCCGGGATGTGGCCATGAATATCGCTTTACCGGAAATGGATGGCAAAATTATCACCCGCGCTATTTCCTTTAAATCTGTCCTCACCCGACATCCCAAACTAGAAACGGAAATAGTTATCTATCAACCCCTCCCCCACCGGGTTGATTTTGTCGCTGATTTAACCGCAAACTATTGTCAACTCTCCTCCCTTCCCAACTCCCAGAAAAAAATTGCTCTCATTTTCCCCAACTATCCCAATAAGGATGGTCGTATCGCTAACGGAGTCGGTTTAGATACTCCCGCTAGTGGTTTGGAAATTCTTCGCGCACTACAAACCCAAGGTTATACCCTCACCGACCTACCCGACCATAGCGACGAATTAATGCGATTGCTGATTTCCGGTATCACTAATGACTTGGAAACAAGGGAATTAAAACCTATCTATCAATCTCTCTCCCTAGAAGCATATCTAGATTATTTCTCCTCCCTTCCCCCCGATAATCAAAGCGCTCTGCTTGACCGTTGGGGACATCCAGACAAGGATTTTCCTATCCCCGGCATCCAGTTAGGTAATGTCTTTATCGGTATTCAACCTTCTCGCGGTTATGACCTTGACCCGACTCTTAATTATCATTCCCCCGACCTCGAACCTACCCACAGCTATCTCGCTTTTTACCATTGGTTACGACAGGAATTCCACGTCACTGCTGTGATTAATCTCGGTAAACACGGCAATTTAGAATGGCTACCGGGGAAAAGTCTCGCTCTTTCTCCCCATTGTTATCCCGAAATCGCTTTCTCGTCGCTGCCGAATTTTTATCCGTTTATTGTCAATGACCCCGGAGAAGGTTCCAACGCTAAAAGACGTTCCCAAGCTGTTATCATCGACCATCTCACTCCCCCAATGACGCGAGCGGAATTGTATGGGGATTGGGAAAAGTTAGAGTCCCTCATCGATGAATATTATCAAGCAGAATCTCTTGATCCTTCTCGTTTAGCTCTGATTCGCGAGCGGATTAACGATCTGGTGGCGAAAACTAATCTCGATCGAGAGCTAGGCACGATTAGCGCCTCCTTTGGTCAATTTCTCACCCTCGTGGATGGTTATCTCTGTGAACTCAAGGAAGCACAAATCCGCGACGGTTTACATATCTTCGGTCAATGTCCCCAGGGTCAGCAGTTAATTGATTTAATCCAATCGATCGCCCGTTCTCCTAGTCCCGACCGCCCCGGTTTAACCCGTTCGATCGCCCTTGACCTCCATCTCGACTGCGACCCCCTGACGGAATATAACGATACCACTACTTATCTGGAAAGTCTCGCTCAGGATTTAATTAGCCAGAAAATTGAACCTGTAGGCGAAAATACGGCAAAAGAATTGGTTTGGCTAGAAAATCAGTTAATTCCTGCTTTAAAACAAACCCCAGATGAACTTACCTATCTCTTAAAAGGTCTCGCTGGCCAATACGTCCCCAGTGGTGCTTCCGGCGCTCCCACCCGCGGCCGTCCCGATGTTCTCCCCACCGGCAGAAATTTCTATTCCGTCGATACCCGCGCAATCCCCACAGAAACCGCGTGGGAAGTGGGAAGAAAGGCTGCAGAGGCACTAATTGAACGTTATACCCAAGAAAATGGCGAATATCCCCGCACTTTGGCGATTTCTATCTGGGGAACTTCGACGATGAGAAATAGTGGCGAAGATGTGGCCGAAGCCATGGCTTTACTGGGAATTCGTCCCCTTTGGGATGGTTTTTTCCGTCGGGTGGTCGGGTTTGAAATCCTTACCCCGTCTAGCTTAGGCCGTCCTCGTATTGATGTGACCGTTCGGGTGTCGGGCTTTTTTAGGGACAGTTTCCCCAGCATACTACATCTTCTTAATTCTGGCATAAATGCGGTAGCTTGTCAAGAGGAAGAGGAAAAAATTAATCCTTTAGCGGCGAAAGTGAAGACAGAGAGGGAGTTTTGGCTAAATCAGGGCTTAGGAGAAAAAGAGGCGAAACTGAGAGCTACTGCCAGAATCTTTGGCTGCAAACCGGGTGCTTATGGGGCCGGTTTACAGGGGTTAATCGAGTCACAAAACTGGCAAAATGATCAAGACTTAGCTAATGCTTATATTAACTGGAGTTGTTATGCCTATGATAGCCAAGGAACTGCCCATTCTTTACCGGAAGTATTGAGAAATAGACTGCAAGAATTAGAGATAGTGCTGCACAATCAGGACAATCGAGAACACGATATTTTCGACTCCGATGACTACTATCAATTTCAAGGCGGCTTAACTGCCAGTGTCCGGGCATTAACCGGCAAAAATCCCGTCACCTATTTTGGTGATCATTCCCGTCCGGAAAATCCCCGCATCAGAACCCTAGAGGAAGAAATTCGCCGGGTTTACCGTTCGCGAGTGGTTAATCCCAAATGGATAGCGGGAGTGATGCGACACGGCTATAAAGGCGCTTTCGAGATGGCTGCGACCGTAGATTATATTTTTGCCTACTCTGCCACTACTCATCTGGTGGAGGATTTTATCTATCAGGGAGTAGCCGAAGCTTATTTATTTGACGAGAAGGTACAACAATTTATTCAGGAGAAAAACCCCTGGGCATTGCGAGATATGGCCGAAAGATTATTAGAAGCTCAACAACGGGGATTATGGACTCAGGTGGACCAGAAAACTTTAGATCAATTGAGGGCAATTGTCCATGAGGCCGAAGGAGCGATCGAATCGGGTCAGTAATTAGACCTCTGGCAAAAATCAAAAATCTGACCTTAGGTGAGGAGTCAGTAGCCAGTAGTCAGTAGTCAGGAGAATTAAGAATGAGCATTAATCAATTAAATGCTCTATCTAAGGATTTTATGCAATTTTATGCCTATTTTTCTCATTTTTGAACTCTCAAAAATTAATTAGGCAAGAACTCTATTAATAACTGGTCTAGAATCAATCTATACTATATATTCTCCGGGGAGAAATTGCTCAAATTACTTTAGTAATGAGAAACGGGACTAAATAATGGCCGGAATTGAGGGATTGAGGATTAAAAATTATCGAGCGCTCAAGGATATAACCCTGGGCAAGTTATGGAATACTCAAAATCGAGATTCTCTGACACCGATGACGGCCGTTATCGGCAAAAATGGTGTGGGAAAAAGCACACTTTTTGATGCGTTCGGTTTTTTATCTGATTGTCTTAAAGGAGGAGTAGAAGAAGCTTGTGATGCGCGAGGTCGGGGCGGGTTTGAGCGTCTTCGTTCCCAGGGTCAGGAAGGAAGCATTGAATTTCAGATTTACTATAAAGAAGATTACAATTCCCGACCAATTACCTATGAGTTAGCTATTGATCTAGATACGGATAATAGACCTTATGTAAAAAAAGAAAGACTCAGACAGAGAAGAAAAGGTCAAAAGACCGGATGGCCTTTTTCATTTTTACTCCTCGATGAAGGGAAAGGAATCGTTTGGAAAGGAGAAGAAGAAGGGAAACAAGTAGAAGAAGGTCAAGACCATTTTGATTTATTTAAGTTAATAGAAAAAATTCAACGAGAAGCTGATGAGGAAAGCAAGGAAACCGAGTTAGTGGAACTGAATGATAAGCGCAAACTAGGAATTGCTACGTTAGGTTCTCTCAAACAGCATCCGAGAATTTCCCTATTTCGAAGATTTATTGAGGGATGGTATCTCAGCTATTTTACTCCCGATGCCGCCAGAAGTTTGCCCCTAGCCGGACCCCAGAAACATTTGAATATCCATGGAGATAATCTCGGTAATGTGGTGCAGTTTATGGAAAGAGAGCATTCCAAGAAATTTCAGAATATACTTAATAGTATTTCTCGTAAGATACCGGGTATAGAAAAAATTAGCACCGAAAAAAGTCCCGATAATCGACTACTATTAAAATTTAATGATCGGGGATTCCAAGACCCATTTTATGTACAGCAAATGTCCGATGGTACTTTAAAAGTATTGGCCTATCTCTTACTGTTAGAAAACCCTTCCCCACCGCCATTTATCTGTATTGAGGAGCCAGAAAACGGCTTATACCATAAACTATTAGAAACCTTGGCTCAAGAATTTAGAAAACACGCCACAGGACAGAGAGGAAGTTCTCAAATTTTTATCACCACTCATCAACCTTATTTTGTTGATGCTCTCCAGCCGGAAGAAGTTTGGATTCTGGAAAAGGGTGATGATGGTTTTTCTCGGATTAAACGGGCCAGTGACAATCCTTTAATTAAGAATCTCGTCTCAGAAGGATTGCCCCTTGGTAGTCTTTGGTATAGTGATTACTTAGATGAGAGATAAGGTCATGCACTTTGAAATTTTGGTCGAGGATTTGTCGGGAAAAAAAGCACTTGATATTCTAATTCCTAAGATTATTGACATGAATGCAGGTCATACATTTAGGGTTCATTCCTATAAAGGCAGTGGTCATATTCCCAGAGACTTACAGTCTGTTTCCGATCCTAGTAAAAGGATTCTTCTTGAGCGACTACCTAAACTGATTCAAGGATATGATAAAACTTTTTCTAGTTACTCTGATAATTATGCTGCTGTACTGATTGTGGTTTGCGATCTGGATAATCGATGTTTTCGGAAATTTCGACAGGAATTAAGCAATTGTCTGGAAAAATCTGCTATCCAATCCCAAATTTACTTCTGTATTGCTATTGAAGAAGGAGAAGCTTGGTATTTAGGTGATATTAATGCCATAAAAATTGCTTATCCCCAGGCCAAAAGTGCTATCTTGGATTCCTATATTAATGATAGTATCTGTGGTACTTGGGAAAAACTGGCAGATGCTATATACAGAGGTGGAGCGAAACAATTATCTAAGTTAGGTGGAGCTTCTGTGGGTCAAGAGAAAACAGTCTGGGCAGAAAATATTTCTCCTCAGATGAATGTGGACATTAATCGATCGCCCAGCTTTGGCTATTTTCGAGATAAACTACGTCATCTCAGTCAGGAAGAATCAAGATGAGCAATATTTTTTCAGGCTAAACTTTTAGGCATTTAAAATAATCGTCGAGAGCGGGCAGTAGGGGATATTAAGTATCTGGGTAAAATTATTTACCCATAGCGATCCTTGTCTAGCAAGGCTTTCAGCCCTCTGTGGCTGGTAATTAATTTTGCCTGACTACTTAAAGACTGATTAACAGAGGAATGTAGCGAAATATACGGAGCGATCGAACCGATTTGTAATATATGTGGCCTATAAAATAGGATGATGCGAGCGTTGTCCACACTTGCATCGGGAGGGAACCGTGACGACTTTTCTGGCTTCGCTCAATTTACTGCCTTCTAGTTCTCCCGCTGCCAATTTTCGCACTGGAGAATGGACTTTTCCCACACTCTACTCCACTCTGGCTCCCGCTGCCCTAGCAGATTTAGTTTTTTCTCGTTACGAGATTGATATGCCGAAAAATTGTCAATTTTGGCATCGGGGTTTAAGTGATGTGTATCTCCTCGAAACCCTGACAACTCCCTACATTTTGCGCGTATCTCACTGCCATTGGCGCAGCAAAATGGAAATAGACTTCGAGCTAGAATTATTAGATTATCTCGATCGCTCTCAGGTTCCCGTCGCCGCGCCAATTCGCAGCAAAAACGGTGATTTATGCTTAGAAATTAATGCCCCGGAAGGGAAACGTTACGCCGTCCTTTTTCCCTATGCTCCTGGGGGAATTGCTATTGGGGATATAGATATAGAACAAGCCTATCATTTAGGCGCGATCGTAGCTAATTTACATCGGGTGACGGCAGATTTTCAACCCCTAGCCTATCGTCATCCCCTCAACCTCAAATATCTTCTCGAGGATTCCCTGCAAATTATCGCACCTTTTCTGCACCAACGACCGAGCGACCTAGACTGTGTTTTAGAAACCATTGGGGAAATAGAGGAAGAAACCGCTAAATTACCGACAGAATCTCCCTATTGGAGCATTTGTTGGGGCGATCCTCATAGTGGTAATGTGCATATCACCCCTGATAATCAGATGACCCTATTTGATTTCGATCAGTGCGGTTATGGTTGGCGAGTTTTTGATATCGCTAAAT
The DNA here is from genome assembly GCF_020245305.1 of Microcystis sp. M20BS1. Lineage (NCBI taxonomy): Bacteria > Bacillati > Cyanobacteriota > Cyanophyceae > Chroococcales > Microcystaceae > Microcystis > Microcystis sp. M20BS1. Next base: position 56,119 of record NZ_JADBUZ010000030.1, read on the forward strand.
TTTTGCAAGTTTCCCTACAATCCGGCTTAAATCGCCAGATTCGCCACAGTTTTATCCAAGGTTACGAGCAAACAGTGCCTTTAACCGATGGTGAATTATCTTGTCTTCAGTATCTCACCCAAGCGGCCTATATTTGGTCTTGGTCAATTAGCTTAAATAACCTGCGTTTAACCGATTATAGTCGTCTCTGTGCTAATTATTTTAGTAGCCGTTTAGCTATTCTCAAACGTTTAAGAACCCAAGAATGGGAATTATTCTAAGCAGCCTTAATCCTGTTGGTGACAGCAGTCCCTAACTAACCAAGATCAACTTTCTGGCTGGTCAATGGCCAAACGAGGTATCGATCCCTGTATGCTGGTAAGTATAGATAATCACTGGGTAAAGACTTTCTTCTCCATCTGCCAAAAGTGAAGCAAGCTTTACCGCTCTTGAATAGTCGCTCACAGCCTTACAGACAGATGGTATTATGTCCAGAAGAAAGAAGAAGTTTCCCTGTGGTCACAAGGGTTATGGCCAAGTCTGCCATCATTGCGCTCAACTAGATGCCGCTTGGGAAGAAAGAAAACGTCAAAAAAATGCTTGGGAAGCCACTTTTTCCCAGGATCCGATCGATCTGCGGGAATTACCGAAAAATGTCGTACTTAAAGCTAGGGAAATCCTGCAAGGATTGCAAGATCACCGCAATTATCGAGATTTCCACGGTAAACGATTGCGACACGATCGCTTTATTATCAGTATCCCCGTTACCCGCAATTATCGCCTCATCTGTCGCGACCACGGCAATCTTCTCGTCCCAGAAGCGGTGATCTCTCACGAGGACTATAATGTCTGTAAACCGGGTAGGTGAAGCTAATCTTTAGTTCACCTCGGAAGATTTATCGCTGTTTATATCTCCCCAATCCGGCAACCAATTTTCATCGAGAATCTCCTCTAGATTAGCTAACAATTCCCCGGGGAAAATACTGGCATCTAATCTGGTTTCGTCAATCATCAGATTGCGAGCATCGAGATAACATTTTGCTAAAATTTCCCTTAAATAGGACTTTAAACTGGGACTATCTTCTAAAAGATCAGCAATTTGTAGGCGAAAATTCCTGATTTCTTTTTTCCATCCCGCTTGGTTGTAATCTCGTTGGGATTGCCAGTAGGTTAACTTCAGTAAATGTTCTAGAAGTCGAGTTAAGAGACTCTTAAGCGCTCGTCGATTATTTTTTCCCAAATCTGCCAACTCCTCTAATAAATTCGGCCAATCTACCGCTTGAAAATCCCCCCGACGCAATTGGTTGATAGTGGACTCTAACCAAAGTTGATAATCGCTATCGTAAAGATTTGGGATGGTAATATTCATGATTTTTTACTCCTTAATTGCACTTTTCAGAATCATTGCTGATAGCTTCCCAATCCGGCAGCCAATTTTCATCGAGAATCTCCTCGAGATTAGCTAACAATTCCCCGGGGAAAATACTGGCATCTAATTGGGTTATATCAATAATTATCTCCCGAGCATCGCTGTAACATTCCTCAAGTATCTCGCATAAATAGGGTTTGAGACTGGGACTATCTCTCAGTAATTTCTTGATTTGTTTCCGAAAGGTTCTAATTTCCCCTTTCCATCCTGCTTGATTATAATCTCGTTGGGATTGCCAGTAAGTTAACTTCAGTAAATGTTCTAAAAGTCGAGTTAATAAACTTTCTAATGCTCGTCGTTCACTTTTCCCCAAATCTGCCAACTCCTCTAATAAATTCTGCCAATCTACCGCTTGAAAATCGCCTTGACGCAATTGGTTGATAGTGTTTTCTAACCAAAGTTGATAATCGCTATCGTAGAGATTTGAAATGGTCATATTCATCATTTTTTACTCCTTAATTGCACTGTTCAGAATCCTTGCTGATAGCTTCCCAATCCGGCAGCCAATTTTGATCGAGAATCTCCTCTAGATTAGCTAACACTTCCAAAGGGAAAATACTAGCATCTAATTCGGTTTCGTCAATAAGCAGATTGCGAGCATCGAGATAACATTCCTGCAAAATTTCTCTTAAATAGAGCTTTAAACTGGGACTCTCTTTAAGAATTTTTTTGATCTGAATCCGAAAATTGCGAATTTCTTTTTTCCATCCAGCTTGATTATAATCCCGTTGGGATTGCCAGTAAGTTAACTTCAGTAAATGTTCTAAAAGTCGAGTTAATAAACTTTCTAATGCTCGTCGTTCACTTTTCCCCAAATCTGCCAACTCCTCTAATAAATTCTGCCAATCTACCGATTGAAAATCGCCTTGACGCAATTGGTTGATAGTATTTTCTAACCAAAGCTGATAATCGCTATCGTAGAGAGTGGGGATGGTAATATTCATCATTTTTAAAATGGGTAAAAATCAGGAAATAAGGTGCAGGTATCTAAACTATAGAAGAAATTTGGGGCTAATCAATGAGCTAGTTTTGCCAGTTTAGCCGAATTATCCTCTCGATCACATCTAACTGCGAAAAAAACCGCCAAAAAGAGTGATAATAAACCTACCTATTCCCAGAGTAACAAGGAAAGCCCGATGGTGAAAACAGTCATAGGTGTCGATTTAGGTGGAACCGCTATTAAAATTGGTAAATTTGACCAGGAGGGCAATTGTCTCGAATCTCTCAGCTTGCCCACTCCCCAACCCGCTACACCCAAAGAAGTCGCCCATACCATACATCAAGGCATTTGTCAAGTAAATTTAGATAAAAGTTGTCAAGCCATCGGTGTGGGAGCGCCGGGTCCGACGGATGCTCAGGGAAGAATTGCCAAAATAGCGATTAATTTGGCAGGATGGCGGGATATTCCCCTGGCCGATTGGTTAGAAGAAAGTACGGGAATGCCGACAATTTTAGCCAATGATGCCAATTGTGCCGGTTTGGGAGAAGCTTGGTTAGGAGCGGGCAAACGCTTTCAAAACTTGATCCTGTTAACTTTGGGAACGGGAGTAGGAGGGGCAATTATCCTCGATGGTAACTTATTTGTGGGCAGTAAGGGAACGGCCGCAGAATTAGGCTTAATAACCCTCAATTTTGACGGTCCATTGTGCAATAGCGGTAATCAGGGTTCCTTGGAACAGTACGCCTCCCTGCAAGCTATTCGCCGGATGACTGGCAAAGAACCGAAGCAATTGGCAGAATTGGCCGAAAAAGGCGATCAAGGGGCTTTACAATTTTGGCAGGGTTACGGTTGTTTACTGGGGGCTGGTATCGCCAGTTTACTCTATGTTCTCACCCCAGAGGCGGTAATTATCGGCGGCGGTATTAGTGCCAGTGCTAAGTTTTTCTTTCCCTCTCTCCTCACAGAAATCGAAAGACGGGTTTTACCTAGTTCCAGAGAAGGATTAGAGGTATTAACGGCTGAGTTAGGTAATCGCGCCGGGATGGTGGGGGCTGCTAAATTAGCTTGGCAATTAATCGACCTTCCCAGAAAGTAGAAATACCGACAGATTCCACATTCTCTTCTAGGTTGAAAACTGTTGCTTTATCCCAATTTAACTTACGCGCTAATTCTTCCTGGGTCAGTCCAGCTTCTTCTCTTGCCTGCGCTAATATAACTCCCAGCTTGAAACTGAGATAACCAGACTCGAAGCCTTGGGAAAATTGACTGTCAGTTTGTTTTCTTCTGTTAATATATTGTTCCACATCACTCATCGTCGAATCTCCTGTTTAAGTAGTCTCGTTTTCGTTGCTGTGCCAAATTAATCTCTTGGGATGGTGTTTTTTGAGTCTTTTTGGCAAATCCGTTTGTTAAAATGATTAAATCACTTTCTCCAAAAAAGCCCAGCAGACGGAATATATTATTGCCAACCTGAACTCTCACTTCCCAAATATCATCAGTATTTACTAATTTTTTAAGGTATTGACTCGGTACAGAATCTAACTCCTGAATTAAGCGTAAAACCCAACTTTTTGAGCTTGTTTTCCAGACAGAGAATTTAAAAAATCTTCAACGGGGCTGGCTCCTGACTGGGTACAATAGAAAACAATCTCTTTCATATAATAATCAGTTTAAGGAAACATTTCAATATTTTAGCGATCGCATTTCCTTCGGAGTGTAGTGATTCCATATCGCCAGGCATTGGTGGTGTATTATTTTACATCGTCATCCAATAATCCTGAAAATCCCAAAATCGCTGAAAATCCTGATGCTGACAAGGAAGTAGCGCAGATACTAGCGTCAGCCATGAGGGAGAGAAATGTAAAGATTTATAAAATTGTAGCTTTTAATACAATGGGGGGGGGAGAAGTGTGTATATTTACCGACGTTTATCTTAAAACCACTAAAAAATGAAATTTGTCTCATTGTTATCCATCTCTGCGCTCACAAGCAGTATCCTCATCGCGACCCCCCAAGCGAAAGCAGCAGTAGTTTTCCTTGACTTGAATACCTTTACCCCTGGGGGACCAGGCACAGGAACATTCGCGGGAACCCTAGGGGGAGTGAACGTTACAGGTTCTATACTCGCTGGTGGCTCCTCTAACTTTCAGATTCTAGGCATTAACCCGACAGATTGGGCAGGAACAACAATCGATAATACTACTCCCCAATACAGCTACAGCAACATCTATACTCCATCCCAAAATTTAGGTGATCGGGTAGGTTATGGTATGTTCGCAGGAGCAAGCAGCCAGAGTGCGACTTTAACGATTCAGTTTAGCTCGCCCGTGACCAATCCCACCTTCCACGTTGCCAATCTTGACGGGATGATCTATGATTTCTCCGATCCCAGCAATGGTTCAATCGCACTCAGTTTATTGAGCGGTAACGGTGGTGGTGGCGATGGTTTAACAGTCGATACCACGAACAAAATCATCGCCGATGCGAATCCGTTTACTGGCGTTGGTCTTTCTCCCTTCACTCCCCCTCCGACTACTGGTACTCGTTCCGCTTACGGTTCTGTGGAGTTATTGGGGACTTTTTCCACCTTGAACATCAAGCTACAGGGAAATCCTAGTCTAACAGTTGCTGGGGATGGTGGAAGCTTTATGATCTCAACTACAGTTCCCGAACCCTCTACAGTCCTCAGCTTATTAACCCTCGGCACTCTCGGCGCAGCTTCAACCCTCAAACGCAAACTCAAACCATAAAAGTAGGCTAAATTGCTGACAAAAATACCATAAATGCCCCTTCATTCAGTCAGTTGAGAGGGTTTTATGTTGGTTCTTCGTTACTTGGTATGGTTCGATAGGGGGGCATAAATCGACTAAATCCTTATCTGGTAAGAGACTTAATTGATTAGTTCGCTCTAGATCAAAAACAATTGACAAAAATCGCTAAATGCCTTTCTATATAAGGGTTACATCCCTTATAACCCCCGTCCATTGCATAACACAAACCGAAGAGCCTTTATGTTTTGCCTGTGCTTCTACTTATTAAATTTTATTAATTAATTGCTCAAAAGTAGTTTATTGTGGTAGAAAAAGATTTTTTGGATCGATAGGGTAAAATTTAATAAATATTGTAATTTTATACCATAACGTAAGTTAATTACAGCAGTTATCTTAATGGTGAGATAACTTCTTTATTTGAGGGGTAATTTTAATCGGTGGGGAAAGGGCGATACTTAAGTAGCTGGTTATAATTAAATTGAAGATAGATTTTAGGTTCGATCCCCCCTTAATCCCCCCTTGATAAGGGGGGAACTGATCGTTTTTAACACCTACCTACTTAAGGGTTAATTCTCGCACCGATTCCCCTAGATTTAATCTCAATCCCCTAGACAAATACCCAAACCCCTGGCGGTTTTGACTAAAGTTTCTTCGAGATCGACGATGCGATAGGTTTTAATCGCCTCCTCGATGGGAACACTGACCACTTGCCGATTTTGCCAGGCCACCATGCGATCGAATTCCCTCCTGGCGATCAGATCCACGGCCGCCACGCCAAAAGCCGCCCCCAGTAAGCGATCCATTGGAGAAGGAATACCCCCCCGTTGAATGTGGCCCAGGAAAGTCACTCTCGTTTCGGCCCCGGTTTCCCTAGCAACTTCTTCGGCTAAATAGCGACCGATACCCCCGAGACGATCTTCTCCTAGGGCTTCCTTTTGCACTAGGCGATTGCCGGTTTCGGTACGCACGGCCTCGGAGACAATAATCAGAGAAAACTGTTTATCCATACGCTGCCGTTGCCGGATCTTCTCGCAGACCTTCTCTAATCGGTAGGGAATTTCGGGAATGAGAATGATATCGGCCCCCCCCGCAATACCGGCAGCCAGGGCGATATGGCCGGCATCTCTACCCATAACTTCTAGAATCATCACCCGGTTATGACTAGCGGCGGTAAAATGGAGGCGATCGAGGGCTTCTGTGGCGATATTAGTAGCTGTATCGAAGCCGATGGAGACTTCTGTAGCTCCCACATCATTATCGATGGTTTTTGGGATACCAATCAGATTAATGCCTCCCTGTTGGGCAATACGGCGCAAAATCGCCAGACTACCATCGCCACCGATGCCGATCAGGGCATCCAGTCCCAGACTATGATAGCCGTCGATGATGTCCTGAGAGCGATCGATCAGGGTTCCATCCGGCATCGGGAAAGCGAAGGGATCCCCCTTATTGGTAGTACCGAGAATTGTTCCCCCCATCACCAACAGGCGATCGACTCCTTCAATATCAAAGATCGTGGTTTTGGGGGGACGGCTAACTAATCCGTTAGTTGCTTCTCGAATACCCACCACTTCCCAGCCGTAATTGCCACTGGCATGGTGGACAACGGCACGAATGGCGGCATTTAAACCCGCACAGTCGCCACCACTGGTGAGAATTCCAATTCGTTTTTTTTCACCCATAGGTTTTTGTCAGGAGATCAACAAATCTATATTTAGGGAAAAGTTGCGGATAATGCCTAAAAATTAAGAAAGTTTCTAGATCGTCCCTGACAGCTAGGGGAAAAATCCGCCCCCGTCCCCTCAGTAATTGATCACGAGCAGGGTATGCAGGGCGACACGGATTCCCATTATACTAAAAAGTATATAGCAATATTAGGGCATTTGTCAACCCTAATATGCAAGAAATTTTCTGATAACTGATAGCCAATCAATTTAACTATTTACTGCTTGCTGAAGACGGGATAGATCCCAACCTTTTTGATTGAGAAGTAGCCAAGACTGCATTAAATCCGGACCGTGTAACTCCCCCATCAAAGCAGCGCGTAGAGACTTCATCACTAGACCTTTTTTAACCCGATGGGTTTTAGTGGTTGTCTCCACAATTCCCTTAGCAGCTTCTCCAGTCAAATCGGGAGTAATAGCGGCGAGAATATCCTTGATAATATCCTTAACTCCCTCTAATTGTAATTGACTCAAAGCCTCCTGATTATAATTCGCCACAGGGGTTAAAAGTAAGCGACTTTCAGCGACAGCATCGCTTAAACGAGTTAAACTCGGACCGATGAGAGTAGCCAAACCGATCAACCAAGCTCGATCGGTTTCAGCATCAAAATTATACCCTGCTTCTTGCCAGTAAGGGAGAAGTAAAGGCACTAATTCCTCACCGGTTAAACGATGAAGATATTGACTATTAATCCAATCCAATTTCGTCCAGTCAAATTTTGCCCCCGCTTTATTTACCCGTTCTAAACTAAACACTTCAGCGGCCGCTTCAAGGGTAAAAATTTCTTCAGTGGAATCGGGAGGAGTCCAACCCAGTAGAGTCATGTAATTAACCAAAGCTTGCGGCAAAAAACCCAGTTTTCGGAAATCATCGATCGAAGTGACTCCATCCCGTTTAGATAACTTGCGACCCTCCTGATTTAAGATCAAAGGACTGTGGGCAAACTCCGGCACTTTTGCCCCTAAAGCTTCGTATAAAAGAATTTGTTTAGCCGTATTAGCGATGTGATCTTCCCCACGAATAACATGGGTAATTTCCATATCGATATCATCAACAACTACCGCTAAATTATAGAGAGGCTGACCGAAGTTTTCTTCCGCATTTTCTGGGGTACGAGCGATCACCATATCGCCACCTAAATCACTACCTTTCCAGATAACTTTTTCCCGGATTAAATCCTGCCAAATAATTTCTCGATCATCATCAATAATAAAACGAATTACTGCTTTTCTTCCCGCTTGCTCGAATTGAGCTTGTTGTTCGGGGGTGAGATAACGGTGACGATTATCGTAACGGGGGGCAAGATTACGGGCTTTTTGTTCTTCCCGCATTTTTTCCAATTCTTCCGGGGTACAATAACAACGATAGGCTAAACCTTGATCGAGCAGGGTTTGAATGGCCTGACGATAATAATTAAGGCGTTGAGTTTGAAAAAAAGGACCTTCATCCCAATTCAGTCCTAACCATTGTAGGCCCGCTTGAATATTTTCCGTATATTCTGGTCGAGAACGTTCTAAATCTGTATCTTCCACGCGCAAGATAAATTTCCCCCGGTGATGATGGGCAAAAAGCCAGTTAAACACGGCTGTGCGTGCTGTTCCAATGTGTAAATTTCCCGTGGGACTGGGGGCAATACGAACTCTAACTGTCACGATCTAACTCCTAGGTTTTTTGCGGCAACGATATCCCATATTATGGCAAATTCCCCTAGGCCAACTCGCAAAATTAAGAAAATTAAATAAATAGCTACCAAAGGGTGAGAAAGGAACAACAAACTCTCAAGAATTGAAGTTTCCCTCTCCGGGGAGAGGGTTTGAGGATGAGATATTTAAATAACCGTGTTATTTCGGTAATTTAGGCAGCGACTAAAGATTTGCTCAAAGGTTGCCAACGGAAATATCTTTCCCCACCCAATTCGAGGACAAATTTTAACCGGGGTTCCTGTTGACTAAGATTAATTAAGTATTGTTTTTCTTCCGAGGATAAAACAAAACTTTCAATAATCCAAATCACTAAACCTTTAGATTTGGGAGGTAAATTTTCCAATTGATAGGTAGCAATGGGAGGAATAAAATAAACTGGTCCCACGGCTGCTTCCCGACCAATATTTTTTTTACCCAAATGGGGGGGACGGACTCCATGAATGCCGGTAAGATAGGCACTTAAATCCCCTAGACCTCTAGCGGTGATATGCAGGACATTGTAACCAGTGGCCCGTAAACGTCTTTGATAGCGTCCCTCGTAACCCCCTTCTAAGGGTGCGTAAACACCTAAAGCACCGTATTGTTCCAGATCGCGAATAAATGGTTTTCCTGTGGTCAGTAGTGCCATAGCTAGTAAAAAAAATCTTTTTCCCTATAATCGCACGTTTTGTTAAGTTGTGCGTCAGCTGAACAAAGAAAGACTTAAGATCAAAGATAGAGAGGGACAATCGCTACTCTCCCAAGGAGGCAATATGTTTCACGATCTCCTTTATCCCAACGGACTGCTTTATGTCCTGATTAAACTAACTGTTTTAGCTTTAGCAGTCTTGCTCTGGTTTATGGTCGTTTCGGCCCCGGCTGTTTGAAAAAACACTGCTCTTGTACAATTAGCGTTCTATGCAATGGCTAAATTTTGTCGATGACTCCTGTTAAATTGCCGATCGATCCTTTTCTGAAACCCAACCTAACCACTAAACTCCTAGGGGTTGGGTTGGTATTGACAATTATTTTTATCCTGATTGCCCTGTTTTCGCCCCTTCTGCAAGCGATCGGCATGATTCAGGATCCAACCGACATTTTAAGCAATTATCCCCTACAAGCCCCCAGTTCTGCCCATTGGTTCGGGACGAATGTGCGCGGTTATGATGTCTTTTCCCGCACCCTATTTGGGGCGCGAGCGGCCTTGTCCGTGGTATTTTTGGCCACAGGATTATCTTTAGTCATCGGGGTTCCTTTGGGGTTAATTAGCGGTTATTTGGGAGGTAAAATCGATCGCGTTCTCCTCTTTCTCATGGATACCCTCTACACCTTGCCGGGGTTATTATTATCGGTGGCTCTCGCCTTCGTTTTGGGTCGTGGTATCGTCAATGTAGCGATCGCTGTTAGTATTGCCTATATTCCCCAATATTTTCGCGTGGTCAGAAATCAAACCGCCAGCGTTAAAAATGAGTTATTTATCGAAGCGGCACGAGCGATCGGCGCTAGTCCAGGCCGGATACTATCAAAATATCTTTTCTTTAATGTCGTCCAGAGTGTCCCGGTTCTTTTTACCCTCAACGCGGCGGATGCGATCCTGGTTTTAGGCGGTTTAGGCTTTTTAGGCTTAGGATTACCGGAAGAAGTGCCGGAATGGGGTCATGATCTCAAGGAAGCTTTGGCGGATTTATCTACAGGTATCTGGTGGACGACTTTATTCCCCGGATTAGCAATGACCACGATGGTGGTGGGTTTATCTCTCTTGGGAGAGGGGTTAAGTGAAATTTTAAACCCCCTGAGTCGTAAACGCTAAAAGCAAGGGCCAGAGTTCCAGAGAAATCATCTGAGGAACTTCCACACCCTCAGCCTCTCTGTCCAGTAACGATGTAAGATACCCTTTGGGCGATATTGGTGGCGTGATCGGCCATGCGTTCCAGATGACGGATGAGTAAAGCCATCAGCAAGATTGGTTCCACCACACCCTTGATATCTCTTTGATGGGCGAGAGTGTGATAGAGATAATCATAGGCTCGATCGACCGTATTATCTAGTTCTTTCACCTTTGGACCTGCTTCTTGATCGAGGTCAGCCAGAGCAACCAGACTCGTGGCTAACATATATTGAGCATGGTGGGACATGGCCTCGATCTCACTCATACAATCGTGGGGAGTATAGGCGAATAATTTGAGAGCTATTTCGGCCAAATCCTTGGCATAATCGCCGATACGTTCCAAATCGCGCACTAATTGCATAAAAGCACTTAAAAGCCGCAAATCTTGGGCTACGGGAGCCTGTAGAGTCATGAGAGTGGCACAATCTAACTCGATTTGACGATAGTAGCGATCGATTTCCTTGTCAAGGGGGGGGATTTTTTTCGCCATTTCTAAATCCCTAGCAAAAAGGGATTGATGACTAAGACGAAAGGATTCTTCGACCAAGGTTCCCATTCTCAGCACATCCTGTTCCAATCGCTGGAGAGAACGAGCGAAATAGGTGCGATCGCGATGATTGGTTTCTTTGGATAGGCTCACGGTCGGATTCGCTTAACATAAAACTACTCTTTCTCTACAGTGATAACAAGAAAATTTTCGATTTTGTACAGTTGTCCAGAGAACTTGACAGATTTTTTTTCTCCCCACACCCCACACCCATCACCCCACTGCCTTTTTTTGACGCGGGAGAGTGACTTGTAGGCGAGCGCCGCCGGTGTTAGGATCATTTTGAGCGACGATCGAACCGCCATGGGCTTGAATAATCTCTTTGGCAATCGATAAACCTAAACCGGTACTATAATCCTTTGTGCCTTGTTTTTGACGGGTGCGGGAAGGATCACCGCGAAAGAGGCGATCAAAAACGTAGGGTAGATCAGCTTCGTTAAATCCTTTACCGTTGTCGATAACGTCAATTTTCAGCCATTTTTCCCCGATAGTATCGGATATTTCCCGAATTTCTAGGCGAATTTTCCCCTGATCGGGACTATACTTAATGGCATTATCAAAGAGATTCAGGAAAACTTGCAGCAGACGAGAGTGATCGACTTCTACCGTCCAATCCACCGGAGAGGAATAATCTAAGCTAATCTGTTTTTGGGCGGCTATTGGGGTGACAGTCTGCCAAGCAGCGCTGATTAATTCCTCTAGATTAATCATCTGGTATTGTAAAGATCGCCCCGCATCCGCTTGTAATTCACTGATTTCTAGCCAATCGCAGACTAATTGACTCAAACGCTCCACTTCTTTCCCCATTTGTTCTAACCAGCGTCTTTCGGGAGCTTGGAGGCGTTTTTGTAAAGCTTCGGTAAGGAGAGAAATGGAGGTTAAGGGAGTGCGTAACTCGTGAGTTAAGTCAGAGAAAGCTCGCTCGCGATTTTGCGATAATTCGACTAAAGGCTGTCTATTTTCGATAAATACAGCGATTTCACCTTCTGGCAAGGGATAACCGTAACCCTTCAAGGCAATCGATTTAGGAGCAATCACTTGGCGATCGCTAATGGGGTTGACAGGATAATTAGTCGGGTAAAAAGTCCAAGTTTGCACCTGTGGACTCTGTTTTTGGCGAGTTTCTTGAATTAATTGATCTAATTCGTAGGAGCGCACCAATTCCAGCAGCAGACGCACTTGATCTGGCTGCCAGCGATCGAGTTTTAAGAGGGTAATTGCCTGTTGATTACACCAGAGCAGTTGATTATCGGCATCTATATGAAGATAGGCGATCGGCGCTAGTTCTAGCAAGGATTTCTGAATTTCTAAGCTCTTTTCTCGCTCTTGCAGACTTTGGGAGAGAAACTGTAATTCTCGACGCACCAGGGAGGTAACGGGAAAAGAGGCCGACAAATCCACCGAATCCGAGAGAGCGCTTAGGGTTCGCTTTAACTCTCTATTTAAGCGTGAGACTTGCCAATAACAAATACTCAAACCTAAAACTACTCCGAAAATAAAAGCGAAAATAGTCATTGTCTGCGCGAGCGGCGATCGCTAAACTTGAAAATATAATCGCTCACCTAGCCAAAACGATAACCGAAACCGCGTACAGTAATCAGGTATTCTGGTTGACTGGGATCGATTTCCAGTTTTTCGCGTAACCAGCGAATGTGAACATCGACGGTTTTGGTATCTCCTAAAAAATCTGGCCCCCAAATTTGTTCAATTAACTGCTCTCTTGACCAAACTCGGCGCGGATAACTCATAAATAGGTCGAGGAGACGGAATTCTTTAGGAGAAAGGTTGATTTCTTCATCTCGCACCGTCACCCGACATTCCTGGGGATAAAGAAGAACATCGCGGAATTTTCGCACGGGAGCGGCAGCTAGGGAAGTAAATCCTTGACGACGAATCAGAGCGCGACAACGAGCGACTAATTCGCGCATACTAAAGGGTTTAGTCAGATAATCATCGGCACCCACTTCTAAACCCAAAACTCGATCGGTTTCGCTGGCCTTAGCACTTAAGATTAAAATCGGGATAATATTGCCGTGATAGCGCAACAGACGGCAGATATCAAGACCACTGATTTGGGGTAGCATTAAATCCAAAACGACCAAATCAAACCGAGATTCACCGTGATTATTAGATTCTTGACTTTGCAGTAATTCTAGAGCAGCGCGACCATCACTAACACCGAGCGCCTCGTAACCTTCTTCTTCCAAAGCCAAAATAATCATATCCCGAATCACTTCTTCGTCTTCAACGATTAAAATCCGATGATTGGGAACGAAATCCGTACTCGCCGACAAGGGGGGGGTGTCAAGGGTTAACATAAAAATACTTGATTATTCGTCCTAATTTTATCTCAATTGGTCAACCTGCACTCGGGGGGGTAGAGCCGAATGTTATTACAGTTATCCACCTGGTTAGAGGTGGAATCCTATCTAGAACAATCTCAGGGAATTATTATTCCTATTGGTTCCACGGAACAACACGGGCCGACGGGACTTATTGGTACAGATGCTCTATGTGCTGAGGCGATCGCTAAAGGAGTAGGGACACAGGTACGAGCAATGGTAGCACCGACCTTAAATGTCGGTATGGCCCTACATCACACGGCTTTCCCTGGTACAATTAGTCTTCGTCCTAGCACTTTGATTCAAGTCATCCTCGACTATGTGACTTGTTTAGCTAGAGCCGGTTTTCGTCAATTTTTCTTTATCAATGGTCACGGGGGCAATATTGCCACCCTAAAAGCCGCTTTTTCGGAAACCTATTATCATTTGGATACCCTCAATTTGCCTAACACAAACGAGGTTAAATGTCAAGTGGCCAATTGGTTTATGGTGCGAGAAGTTTATCTTTTAGCCAAAGAATTGTATGGAGATCAGGAAGGTTCCCACGCTACACCGAGCGAAGTGGCGTTAACTCAATATCTTTACCCTGAGAGCCGTAAAAATGCCTTTTTATCGGAAAAAGTGGCTTCTGGTCATGGTATTTACGGTGCGGCTAATTTTCGCCAAAATTACCCCGATGGTCGTATGGGTTCCAATCCTGCTTTAGCGACTCCCGAACACGGTCAGAGATTCTATGAATTAGCGGTGAAAGAATTGAGTAATACTTATCTAGAATGGCTCTCTTGTCCTGTGTCTGAGTTGATTAGTAACTAAGCCACCGAGACCCAGAATAATTTAACTGTAACCCTAAGTTAGTGGTTTCAATTAAATTGAAGATAGATTTTGTCTTTGATCCCCCCTTAATCCCCCCTTAATAAGGGGGATATCTGAACAATTTTTAACCCCCACCCACTTAGAAAGAAAAGATAAATATCCAAAAGGAGAAAATTGATGATTGCCACTACTGAGAATAACTCCAATCAACCTCTGGCTAGTTTGCGGGAAATACAAGAACTTGCCATCGCAATTACCGCCAAAAGCCTCAATCCCGCCATGCTAACGATTGATTTCCTCAAATATTCGGGAATAGTTCCCCCCGACTGGGAATTAAATGCCCAGCCGGTACTCAATCCTAATTACGCTCAAGTTAATTTTCAAAATGGTATCAGCATCGTCGCCCAACCCCGGACAATTACCTTTGTGGAGATAATTAAATCCCCCGATAGCCTGAACCTGAAACTGCCAGAAATTGTCGGTTTATATCTAGATAAACTCCCTTTAGCCGAATATCAAGCCCTGAATATCGCCCCGAAAAGTATTGTTCCTCTCCCCAGTAGCCCCGATGCCGCTAAAAAATATATCACCGAAACTCTTTTGGCCCCCGGTCCCTGGCACAATTTCGGTACGGCCCCCCTACAAGCCGGCATCAATCTAATTTATCAGTTAGAAACCTCTCAGCTATCCGTGGCGATTAACGAGGCAAAATTACAATTACCCGATGGCAAAATTTTAGGGGCGCTATTATTTGCCGGCAACTTTAACTATAATCTGGCCGAGGGTAGCGATCGATTCAATCTGCTCAAACAATATCTGGGACAATGGCAAAAAGACCTAGAGATTTTCCGAGAATTAGTCACTCAACGCTTTCTAGAAAGACAAGTCCCAGTTTTCCCCTCTAATATCAATCTGCCCCTAGGACCCCAAGGTGGACTGTAATCAGTAATCAGTCAATACTTGCCGATAACCTAAAACACATCCACCCCCGCAAACCCTTGTATTTTCGCATTAGCGGCTTCCCCACAGCTGCGCGGGGTGGGGAATAATTTCCCCGGGTTAGCTAAACCTTTGGGATTAAAACAGTCCCGCACATAGCCCATAGTTTCTAAGTCAATCTCGTTAAACATGGCGGGCATATAACAATTTTTATCGATGCCGATACCGTGTTCCCCCGATAAACTGCCCCCAACCCGCACACAAAGTTTGAGAATTTCACCGCCTAATTCCTCCACTTCTGCCCAGGCCCCTTCTACCTTGTTATTGTAGAGAATCAACGGGTGTAAATTGCCATCCCCAGCGTGGAAAACATTGGCGATTTTATAACCGTATTTTTCACTTAAAGCCTTAATTTCCTGAAGAACAGACACCAATTGAGTGCGCGGAATCACCCCATCTTGGACAAAATAATTAGGGCTAATTTTCCCCGCCGCCGCAAAAGCCGCTTTTCTGCCCTTCCAGAGTTTCAAGCGGGTTTCGGCATCATTAGCCGTGGTGATATTTCTCGCCCCATTTTGACGGCAAATCTCGGCAACCCGATGTTTATTACTGGCGACTTCTACTCCTAAACCATCCAATTCCACTAATAAAACCGACTCGGCATCCCGGGGATAACAGCCGGTAGCCACCACGTCTTCCACGGCGTTGATACTGAGATTATCCATAATCTCCATCCCCGCCGGAATCATTCCCGATTTAATAATATCCGCCACCGCTTGGCCCGCCGCCTCGATACTGGTAAAATCGGCCAGTAAAACACAGATAGATTCCGGAGTTTTCAGAATCCTTAGGGTGATTTCCGTGGCGATGCCTAAAGTTCCCTCGGAACCCACAAATAAACCGGTTAAGTCGTAGCCCGGTTGTTCTGGTACCGCACCCCCCACATCGATAATTGAACCATCGGGAAGGACGATTTTTAAGCCCATAACGTGATTGGTAGTGACACCGTATTTTAAACAGTGAACCCCGCCGGAATTTTCCGCCACATTACCGCCGATCGAGCAGATAATTTGACTAGAGGGATCCGGTGCATAATAAAATCCCGCCCCGCTTACTGCTTGCGTCACCCAATTATTAATCACCCCGGGCTGCACCACCACCCTTTGATTATCTAAATCAACCCTGAGAATCTGATTCATCCGCGCCGTAACGATGAGAATCCCCTCTTCTAAGGGTAACGCCCCTCCCGATAAGCCCGTTCCTGCACCCCTTGCTACCCAGGCAATCTCGTTATCGTGACAGAGTTTCACCACCGCCGCAATTTCTGCGGTACTGCGAGGCAACACCACAAGAGCGGGTCTTTGTCTGTATCCTGTGATACCATCGCACTCGTAGGTTAATAATTCATCTTTGCGACGGATGACTCCATCTTTGCCAAGGATCGCTTCTAGCTGTTTGATCAGATTGGGGGAGATTTTCGGGGGATTTTTGAGTAACATAGGTTTCAGGGCGGCGGAGTCGCAGTAAAATGGCTCTATAGGTTAAAATATCGCAAAAAAGCCAGAAATTAAGCTTTAAAAACTGCTCTCTCCTATTTTACCACTAGAACCCCTTCCTCTGTAGATAGAAACCTGCAAGGGTCTGGATTATAGAGAAAATTGCCGATAAATTTCCCAGCGCTTACCGTTATGAATTAGGAGGGTAATTTGATCGATCATCACCTCAAAAAATAGCTCTTGATTAGCATATTTTGACCAAGCTTTCCAGAAATTATCTTTAGTTAAATCTCGGAAGCCAACGGTTAAATGGGGCGAAAAAGCTCGGCTTTTTGAGGCATTATCAATGATATTCAAGGAAGATTCTAGCTGCTGTAAAAGCCGTTTTTGCAGGGTTAATAATTCTGGGGTTTTCTGGACATTAATATAAATGACTCGCGGTTTAAAGGAGGCAAAATTCTGGAGAATTAGGGGAATAGGAGCGTGCAAGCGGGCAAATTCCTCTAAACATCTTTCTAAATCGGGTAATTGTTCTAAATTACACCGGAAAGGGGGTTGGAGAGTGACGTGGGGAGGCGATTTCAGGGCAGCGCGACTATTGTAAATTTCTGCAAACTCTAACTTGATTTTTGTGGCAATTTCCTGTACTTCTGGCGGCGGCAAAAGTGCGATAAAAAATAGAGATCCCTGGGGTTGATTCATGGAAGCAAGCAAAGCTACAGAAATAAAGCTGTCACCTCGATTCTAGCAGTCTTCCACAACTCTAGCTAATTGTATATCTCTGTTATATTGCACCCTCGACGGCCAAGATTAATCGGTATAATTATATGATTGTTAATCAGTCCTAGCCTCCTGAGAATTTATGCCCTGGTTTGTCAAGATAGAAAAAGGCATTGTTGATAAAACTACCTTCGATCGCTATGTCAGCGCCCATAAGGACTATGTGCGTGATTTAATTAGCCAAGGACGAGCGGCAAAAACTGGTTATTGGGCAGAAAGGGGCGGCGGAATGTTATTATTTAAGGCCGATTCTCTTGAGGAAGCCCAAGCAATTATAGTTCGCGATCCTTTAATCGAGAATGGTTGTGTGGAATACGAACTCCATGAATGGCGAATTGTCGTAGAGTAATCTAGCTTTTCAGGGAACAGTAATCAGTAATCAGTAATCAGTAATCAGTGAAAAGACGGCAATGTTAAGCTGTTGATTATCTAAATATTACTCCCTAATAGTTACTAATTCTGTACGCAAATATTGCATCTAGAATTAGCTTTGTACGCTTTGACCCGTACTGGGTTAACTACGAACCTCTCTATCGGATTCCCGCTAAAGGCGGCCTCTCCGACTACCTTTCTTCCAATATTTAA